>CAYOGS010000315.1:1242-2617 GCA_964403435.1 uncultured Rhodospirillales bacterium
CAACAACGGACAGGAAGCCGTGAAGCTGGCACAACAAGAACCACCTGATCTAGTGTTGCTTGATGTGATGATGCCGGAAATGGACGGGTACGAAACCTGCACCCGGTTGCGCGCGGATGCGCGGACGCGCCATGTCCCGGTTATCATGGTCACCGCGCTTTCTGATAACGAAGACCGCATCAAGGGGCTAGCGGCAGGCGCGCAAGATTTCCTCAGCAAACCTATCCACGATGTGGCGCTTTTTGCCCGTGTACGTTCCCTCCTCCGTCTGAAGATGGTTATGGACGAATGGCGTATGCGCCATACCACCAGTGCCAGCATCGGCATCACCAACGGCCAATTGGATGATGAGGTGGATACCAGCCGTCCGAATGTCTTGTTAGTCAGCGACGATCCGATGGAGCAAGATCAGGTCTGCCGCGCGCTCAAGCCTCTGGAAGCATCGTTCCAAATCCTGACTCAAACTGAGATTGCTCGTAACGCCGCAAAGAGCGCTGATTTCGACGTGGTAATTTGCTCCCTTGCCCTGCAGCAGGATGACGGATTGCGAATCTGCCCGGAACTGCGCGGCCAGGAACAGACGCGGCAGCTACCGATCATTCTCCTGGGCGACCAGACCGATTATGACCGCGTGGCACGCGGGCTTGATCTGGGCGCCAACGACTACGTCTTGCAGCCGGTGGATGATGTGGAGATCGTGGCACGCGTGACCAGCCAGGTGCGCTTCCGGCGTTCCTATGAAAGGCTGCGCAAGAGCTACGAGCAGAGCCTGTCGCTGGCACTCACCGACCCCCTAACGGGCAGCTTCAACCGCCGCTATTTCGACAGCCATCTGCCCCGCCTAATGCAGCGCTGCGACGATCTGAGCAAGCCGCTGGGGCTCCTGGTCATTGACGCCGATCATTTTAAACGCATCAACGATACTTACGGCCACAGCGTCGGCGATAAGGTGTTGCGCGAAATCTCCATACGGCTCCAGTATAATCTACGTCCGTCAGATTTCATCGTCCGTTATGGCGGCGAGGAATTTGTGGTCGTGCTGCCGGAAACGGATCGCGCCATGGCGCAGAACATCGCCATGCGCTTATTGGATATCGTTGGCAGCAAGCCTTTTGAGCTAGGAGGCGGCAAGCAGGAAAAAATGACCGTCAGCATCGGTTTGGCTACCATGCAGCAGCCCGATACGCCGGCCGCCCTATTCCAGCGGGCCGACCAAGCAGCTTATGCAGCCAAGCAGGCTGGGCGCAACCGCGTCATGCCCGGTTAAGCCAACGCAAAGACCGCTTCGATTTCAACACTGGAGTCTAAGGGCAGCGACGGCGCACCCACGGCAGCGCGCGCGTGGCGGCCGTTTTCACCAAACACGGCTTGCAGC
>CAYOGS010000316.1:0-2609 GCA_964403435.1 uncultured Rhodospirillales bacterium
CTGCATCCGCTTTATGGTGGAGAAAGTTTCCTCAAATATTTGTCGCTCTCCAATTGTTAGTTGTATTGATAGCCCACAGAATGATTGATCAGCAGGGTGTGAATAATATTTTAGCCGGATTGGATGCTTTGCGTTTAGCTATGAATTATCCAGCCTCGATGGAAAGTGCAATTCCTACCCATGCAATTCCTGACTGCAGGCTGGAGTGCGCGCGTTTGGTCAAAACAATTTATAAGAATTATTCTGTACTGCGAGAATCTAAAGAGTTGAAGGCATGGATGATCGAAATGAAAAACGATCCATTAATAGAAGTCAGGAACGAATATGAGGAAATTATCCTTGAGAGTTCTAGTGCATAAAAAGTTTCCCAATATAATCCCCCCACCACTGCATCATTTTGCGGCGTTCGGCGAGATATTGAGCATGGTTATAGGCTGCGCGAACTTTGTTGCGTTCGCCATGCGCTAGCTGACGTTCGATTACATCCGGCGCAAAGCCGTTTTCATTGAGGATGGTGCTGGCGGTGGCGCGGAAGCCGTGGCCGGTGGCTTTGAAGCGGTAGCCCATATCATAGAGCGCAAAGAGAATAGTGTTCTCGCTCATGCAGCCCATCGGTTTGTGCTGGTTAGGGAAAACGAATTGCCGGTTGCCGGTGCGGGCTTGCAAGTCACGCAGAACGACAATGGCTTGTGTGGACAGTGGCACTATATGCTGCTCCCGCATCTTCATGCGTTCGGCAGGAATCCGCCACTCGGCTTTTTCAAAATTGATTTCTGTCCATTCTGCCCCGCGCAATTCGCCGGTACGGACAAAAGTAAGCAGCAAGAATTTCAGCGCAAGTTTAGTTTGCAGGTTGCCGTTAAAGTTTTCTAATTTTTCCAAATATTCCGGTAACTCATCTTCCTTGAAATGCGCCATGTGTTTACGGACAGGCGGCTTGAGCGCTCCGCGCAGATCATTGACCGGGTTGCGTTGCGCCCGACCTGTCGCAATCGCATAGGTGAAAACCTGCCCGGTCAGCTGCATGACGCGCTGCGCCATATCCAGTGCGCCGGTTCGCTCGACAATCCGCACCACGGAAAGCAGTTCTGGCGGCGTGATGTCGGCGATTGGCCTGCCGCCCAATTTTGGGAACATGTGGTTTTCTAGCCGCCGCATAGACGACGCCACGACTTGCGGCGTCCCTTTATGTTTGAAATGGTCGTGCCACTCACGAGCCACGGCCTCGAAGGTGGTTTCGCTGTTAAGAATAGCTTGCCGCTTGGCGGCCTTTTTGACTTCGCCGGGATCAACTCCTGTGGCAAGCAATTTCCGCGCCTGCGCCCGCCGCTCTCTTGCCTCGCCCAAACTCACTTCTGGGTAGACGCCAAGAGCCAATAACTTTTCTTTACCCAAGAAGCGATACTTCAATCGCCAGTAACGTGAGCCATTGGGATGCACCAACACAAATAGCCCATCGATATCATGCAGCTTGTATGGTTTCTCGGCAGGTTTAGCGTTGCGAACGGTTGTGTCTGTAATTGGCATTTGGACATGTACCCCCAGCTAGCGAACTGATGTAAGTTCGAGTCCGGGAAAGTGCGACTTCGAGTCCGGCGAAAACGGGAAGGGGTATAAAATTTTCGTGCCGAAAATTTGCCCCTATTTGTACCCCTGTTTACCCCCGGATGCTCGTGAATACCCCCAGACGTCCTTGGACGTCTGAAGTTATACAACTATATGTTTTTGTTTGTAAATTAGACGAAAATGGATTTCGTCAGAAGAAGTATTGGTGCGGTCGAGAAGACTCGAACTTCCACGAGATTTCTCCCACAGCGACCTCAACGCTGCGCGTCTACCAGTTCCGCCACGACCGCACATGTCGCCGGAACCGAAATGATTCCGCGGAGGTAAGGCGCTTGCATACCAGAAAGCCCTGCGCATCGGCAAGTGTCGTTTGCCGGCCACAGCCGGAGCGCAAAACACCATAATACTCATATGTTTAGCTGCTGGAGCGGCGCGAATCAGCTTTCATGGGCCTGCCGGTCCCCTTCAATCACTTCTTAACCATGTGACGGATAGTTTGGCAGACTGGCCTTACTAGCTTTTCAACCAGCAACGGCCGACGAAAGAGCGCACCCGGTGGCAGACGCGAAAACGGACAAAGACGATGCCAACGAGAAGCCCGCCGAAGGCGCGGAGGGCGAAGGCGATGCCGCGCCCGAAGCCGCGGGCAAATTAAAGCGTGGTAAGAAAAAACTCATCATCATTGGCGCAGTTGTCACGCTGCTACTGCTGGGCGGCGCAGGGGCGGGGCTGTATTTCACCGGCATGATCGGTGGTCATAAGACTGACACAGCTGCTGGTGAAGAAGACACCAAGAAAAAAGACCGCGTCGCGGTGTTCTATGACCTCGGCGACATGATCGTGAACCTCTCGGCTGAGGGCAAGCGCCCCAGTATGCTCAAAATCAAGGTCAGCCTGGAGTTGGGCGATGACAAGGATAAGGCGGCGGTGGATAAAGTAAAACCGCGCGTGCTGGATAATTTCCAGGTTTATATGCGCGAATTGCGGTTAGAGGATTTGAAAGGATCGGCAGGCATTTACCGGCTGCGCGAGGAATTGCTGCT
>CAYOGS010000317.1:0-2603 GCA_964403435.1 uncultured Rhodospirillales bacterium
GCGGCAAGGATGCCAGCCAGATTTTAGCTCGAGCATTCTTTGGACGTGTTCATACCTCAAGGATTGACGTGGCCAACGGTTCTGCCGAAAGAATTCTGCTTGAATCCCTGACTGCCGGACAGCAGGAAATTGCACAATACGCGCAGCACCACAACCTTCAGGGCATGGGCACGACTTTCGCCGCCCTCGCCATCGCGAACAACCATCTTGCCTGGGTTAGCGTTGGCGATTCGCTGATCTTGCGCTGGCGCAAACGCACGTTAACGCGGCTCAACGCCGACCATTCCTATGGACCGATTCTGGCGGAACTGGTGCGACGCGGCGCGATGAGCGAGGCTGAAGCATTGCAAGATCCAAAGCGAACGGCGCTGCGTAGCGTTGTCGGCGTGTTGCCGCCGCGCCTCGTGGAAGCGGTGACGCGGCCGCACGAAGTGGAGCCGGACGATTGCTATGTGCTGGCCAGCGATGGCTTGTTATCACTGACACTAGAGGAAGTTAATGAGATTGTTTCTCTTCATCGCGACAAGGCAGCATCTCGCACGACAGCAGCATTGCTGCAGGCGATCAAGCACAAACAAGATCCGCGGCAAGACAACACCACGCTGATTGTGATCAACGCGACACTCGCCCGGCCGGGTTTGATTGCACGGCTCAGCCACTTGCTGGGGTTGCGCACAGCGCACGCGCACCACTCAGCCTAAGGCCTGATTATACAACAATGATCCCTATGATCTGAAAGCAGGTTGGCTATCTGAGCATGAAATTCAGGGTCGCAATATGACACAGTTGTTAGGAACTGGCTTATCCGCGCTGCCGGAGTATCAGCCGTCACAAGGTTAGCAAGGATACGATTAAGACGCTTCTCAAACGTAGGCGCCCTTAAGAGAGGAAAATGTTGTGTGAGCAGCACGATAACTGCCCAACAAGATGCTTGATCAGTCCACTTTCAGACGAATTTTGACAGAGGGGTCAGCAAACCGTTTACTCGGTACCAAAATGTTCATGCACCGCCACCGATACAAACGTGATATCAACCACCACACAGCTGTTGATGAACGACCACACAACAGGAATCATCCCTCCCACACAGAAGTGTGCGGCCTTGTCGCCGCTCTCGCACGAAGCTTGTTGACCATTGGAACGCAGCATCGCTCACTTCCAGGGCTCACCCAGTCAGTTCGTCATGCTGGTAAAAACAACGAACTTAAGCAGCATCCCTTATATAACACCACCACCCAACATAGCTGTTAGTACGGTGGAGTGATCCGGAAACGGTGCTTGCGACGACGAAACTGATGGGCGAACAGGTTCGGGCGTAACGACTGAAAGTGATGTACGAGTCTTGGGAGACTGACTGCTTACTGGCGAATGAGCGGTAGCGCTAGTCAAGTTGACCCTCTGACCTGCTTCCAGCTTTGCAAGCGTAGCGGCAATTTCAAAAGCATCACCTGTTAAACTCATCTTTTTCCCATCCGTCACCGAGTATCTTCGCCAGATATATAACCTTACCTCAGTGTTGTGAAAGCAATAGCACATTTTGACCACGCGCCATCTCCTGCATTGCAAACCGGTAAACGCCTTGTGTACATGGCCACAGCATATTTGCCGTAGAACAGGAACGGAGCCGATAGGCTTGAACCCTCGCCCTTATTTCTCTGTGGCAACTACTATTCGGTGATGGTGACACCGGAACCGACAAACAAATGCATACCTGCTCTGACGAATGGCTGGGGCAGATTTTGCGGAAGCAGCCGAGGAGTAGTTTGGTAAACGGAATCGGCTCCGAGGATCACATCCTGCTTAAAGCACAGCTGCGCATACCTGCAGCACCCACCAGCACAGCGGGGCTTCAATCGCCAGGGCCAAACCGGCTGCGATGATCAATGCCAGCCGGTGTTCCGCCGCATCCATGCCTGGGTCACGCGGATGGTGCCTTAATTCATAAAGCGAGCTGCTGACCAGCCAGCCTAGACTCGCCACCCCAGCCGGCAGGACAAACATCGGCGGCAACTGTGCTGCCCAATCCTGCAACCAATAGGCCAGGCCAAGCGCCAGCAGCGCCAACGCCGTTACCGCCCCAAGCGACACAAACCACCAGGGACGTTGCAGTCGCAGATTTTCGCAGCAGTCCCACAGCTCGGCCGCCAGATAGAAGCCGAGATAGAGGGTGACAAAGGGCGGCAGCTCTGTGGCCAGCAATTCATCGAACATTCAGCGCGGCCTGAGCCAAAACAGCGCCACCAGCAGCAACACGGCCAGCAGTTGCAGCACGATGCGGGCGCGCATCAGCTTGTTGCCATATTGCCGAGCGAAGGTGCCGCCCCGCGCCATACTGACAAGCCCAAGCGCTAGCACCCCCACCACGGCGAGCAGCAGCAGCGCCATAACCACCATTTCTATTTTCATGACTGCTGGCGCCCTTACCGGCTGGCAACAAGATACTAGAGGGCAGTCATGCCGCACTCCACGACCGCCTGCAAGCCCGGACACAGCATCACATAACTAGAGTAAGAGTGAGTTGCATGAATAAAGTTCTTAGCGTGATGTGTAGATCGTCCGTCCATCACGCCGTCCTGGCCCCCATGACTGACCCTGCCTGACAC
>CAYOGS010000318.1:0-2601 GCA_964403435.1 uncultured Rhodospirillales bacterium
GTATTCCGTCATGGTGAAGGTTTCTTTGGAGGCCTTGAAGGTCACGCTGGTGCCACGCCGGTTCGCGTTTCCTAAATTCTGCAGCTTCGTTTGCGGAAGTCCGCGGGAGTAACGCTGCCGGTAAAGCTGCTTGTCGCGCGCGACTTCCACTGTCAACTCTTCAGACAAGGCATTAACCACGGATATGCCGACACCATTCAGGCCGCCTGAGGTTTCATAGACCTTGCCGGAGAATTTTCCGCCAGAATGAAGAACCGTGAGAATGACCTCAAGAGCGCTTTTGCCCGAACCGGGATATTTGGGGTGTTCGCCCACGGGGATGCCCCGGCCGTTGTCTGTCACGGTCACATACCCATCAGTCTGCAATGACAGTTCAATCTTGCTGGCGTGACCGGCCACGGCTTCGTCCATGGCATTGTCCAGCACTTCCGCCACCAGGTGATGGAGCGCCCGCTCATCCGTGCCGCCGATATACATGCCCGGACGACGACGCACGGGTTCAAGCCCTTCGAGGACTTCAATATCCTTGGCGTCATAAGAAGCGTTTTTGGCGGCGCGCAACAAATCAGACATCCGAATCAATCCCAATCCATTCAAACCACAGGAATAGCGAAGATTTGAGGCAGGGGGAAGGCCGGGCAGCGCGGACGAGGTCTCAGCGCGGGCTCATGATGACATAATTTGTTTGCAGCAGCGCCCCTGGGCGATTCTGGCTGATGAACCGGATGGGGGGCTCGCCATTAAACGGTGCGCCGCCATTGGCGGTGTGCCACCATATGCGTCCGGTCGGCACGTCGCCGTATGTTCTCGCGATGGCATTCGCAGCATCGGCGATCAGACCTAGACGGAACAAAGCCTCCGGCTGCGCCTTGAAGGCCGCCGCCAGGGGTTTGAGGCGGAAATCTGTAGTATCAGGCAGAGCAAGTATTTGCCGCATACCAACAGGATCGGTACCAAGTTGCCGGCAAAGCTGGTTGGCTGCCTTGGCTGCCACCCTGCAGATGGGCGGATTGGGGCCGGTCAGTTTGGGCGCGAAGATGGCCGTTACGCGCAAGGCTTCGGCGCGGTAATATGCGCCAATATCCTGGTCAAACGTGGAAGCACCACTCATGAGAAAAACCTTCAAAGACCTATTGACTGAGACGATCATACTGCCGGTGCTGAGTCAATCCAGGTCGGCGCACCAGGGGTGTGGCTGCACTTGGCGAGCTAAATCGATCTACAGCAGCTTCATAAGACTGGACGAGATTGCCAACTGTCATATTGAGGCGTGGCGCCAAGCCAGCCGGCTGGCCAAGTCCGCCTACCGTTTCTTGAATTTGTGCAGCCCATAATTTATTCTCCGCAGCGGCATATCGGTCAACCCGCGGTGCAAGAGCAAAGGATGCTTGGGCATCAAGTGCTTTTTGCATCGCCAGCCATGATGGGTCAGTTTCGATTGGTCGTTGTTGTTTATTTAGGCAGAGATCGGCATAGTTTTTGACTGCGTAGCGCAATAAATCGGATGAGATTTCGGCTTTGCCGTCCATTTTCCCTGGCAGCGCTACGTGCAGTCCTAAACCTTCGTAAGGCTCCAACCCTTGTCTGAGTGAAGCCTGTATATAAGGAAATCCATCAACACGACGCTGGCCCTTATTACCCCAAAAACGCGCTCGTTGAATTGGGCCAATCAGCGCGCCGGAGAAGTCGGTGATGCTGTTCTGAAAGTTGGTCAGATTTGGATCATTCTGCTCAGTTAGATCCATTATTTTTGGCGCTGCGGTGCCGAGCTCAGAACGCACGAATGCGGCAGACCGGCCCAGCGCCTCTTTCATCAAAGCATCGCCCAGACCTTTGGCGCGGTGGTCTGCATCCGTCATAAGGTAAGTAACACCTCTTACCGCATCAATGCCTTCTGTTTTGCGAAGGCTTTCAGGCAGAACGGCGATACTATAAACAATTGCGCCGATAATTTTTTCTTTCTTTTCATCGAGCACTCCCAAGACGCGACGTTCGTTAGGTGCATATTTGCCAGTTTTATCAGCTTGTACATACAGTTTGAGGCCGTTATCGGCAAAAACCAATTCACGCTCTTCCACTACGGGGAACAGCTTATTATTCAACTGCTCGAACGACTCTGTCATCGGATCACGCACCTGGCGTGCTAAACGGTCGGTTAAATCCACAACGCGACCATCCTTTAAATATTGATCAACGCTACCAAAAGCTGAGAGAAAGTCGCGGCGATTCTTAACAGTGTTGTCGCGTTGGCGTGCAAACCTGCTTTCGGCGATACGCATTTGGCCAAGCAGGGGGTTGCTCGTACTGCTATCCATAAAAATCGGTTCGCCACTGTTATATTTCAGTTTAAGTCCCTTTTTTTCCGCCTGATCATACACGAACTCGACCATAGCCGTGGTGAGTCCGGTATCCCGCTGCAAATACGAAGTTGTCATCATGCCAAGTTCGGCGGATTTCCCACCGGTTCTGGTATATCCGGTCACGCCAGCAGGAGAACCATTCACATAAACCAGGTAATAATCAGGAGCCGGCTGACCATTCATATTCACTTTTCCGAGAGCGCCAATTTCGGCGCGTGCCGATTCCTGCAAGCTGTTGACC
>CAYOGS010000319.1:0-2580 GCA_964403435.1 uncultured Rhodospirillales bacterium
GGGTACAACCGCGCCGATAGGCTGCCAGATGCGGCGTGGGCGCTAGCTGCCAACACGCCAGGGTAGGACGCCATGCTGATATGCGGCTCAAGGGACGGGTTGGGCGGTGCATGGATCAGGCGGCGAAAACTACCTGGCAAGGTACAGCGCGCTAGGAACTCTACGGCATGAGACCAAACGGAAGCTTGGGGCCGGTAAAAATGTCCATCGGCGTCGTGCATCGGGCATTCTTCGTCCAGCGCCGCGAGACAAAGTTGTTTGACTTCATCGTCTCCCAATTCGGCCGCTGCCAGCGCGGTGGCGCTATACGCTGCAGCACGCGACCGGCCGTAATTCCCTGTATCAATTCGCCAGAATTTCTCGCGCTGCAGCCGTCCAGCTTGCACGATATCGCGGCGCAGCAGCAGCCAGTGGCGCAATGCGACATCAGGGAGTGTGGCGTTGAGAAAAAAGCACGGCAACGCCTGTGGCATGGCTCCGCCGATGCTAGGGAGGGCAAGCCCGGTATAATTGGAACGGCAAGGAACGAAGCGTCCCGTATAATCGAGAAATTCTTGATCCAACATTCTATGCATGAGCGCTACATGCTCAGCGCTGTAATTCGGTTCTTGCGACCGGATAGCGGCGGCGCCGATCATATTGCAGAGCGGATAAATCCAGTTGGGTTCGCAAGGAATCAGATGGAAGGCGGAGCGTGCCGCCTCGCTCTTGAGTTTGGCGATGAGCGCCGGCAAATCATAGGCGAACAACTGACCTGAGGGATGACATAGTGAAAAACTCCCGGGGGCATGAAAATCCCGGCGCCCCGTCGCCGCTTGGAACAGCGCCATCTGCGTCGCGACGAAGCCGGTGAACATTATATTATCGCGCACGACCGGGTCAGGATTGCAGCGCAGATTACCCCAGGCATTTTCCAGCGCCCAGTATCGCCAGACGGCATGCTGCGTATGCTTAAGAATAAGACGCAGCTGCGCGTCGCTAAGGTAGGCATGAAAAGCGGGGAGTCGTGTCGACTGAACCATCGCGAGCGCATAACCGGCAAAGTGCAACTGATAGCGCACGGCTGCAGTTTGGAACTGGTCGAGCCACTCAAAGCCATTGAACTGCTCGAGAGGCTGTAAAGCGCGGTCGAGTAGAAAGCGCAGACGTTTGAGATCATCACCGGATAACGCATCACTTTTTACATCCGGCGCCGCAAATCGGGCGGCCACTTTCGCACTCTCTTCTTTCAGATAACTATTGCCCGCATCGCGTCGCCGCTTTCCATGCCAGCGCAGAAACAACATCACGCATGACGTTCCTGTCGCCAGCCCAAGATTGAGGCCAAGCGCCAACCAAGGCGCCGATAAATGCCGGTGTCCGTGGTCCATCGCGCTGCCCACGACCGCCAGCAGGAACCAAACAATCGGCGGTGCCATGACGTTGCCGGTGGCAAACCACACACCGACCGCCATCACAAACGCCAGTGTGCCGGCCAGAGCCAACAGAAAATGCGACAGACCCGCCGCGCTGCTGAAGTCGGCATGTGCCAGAAAGCCGCCGCCCGGCCACATCAGGCCCAGGCCGAATATCTGAATGGAAGTATTTCCGGCCAGGAGCGCCAGGAGCAGACCGCTCGTGATCAGGACGCCATAGAGCACCAGGGCACGTTGCCAGCGCCGTGCCGTGATACGGCCACACCAGCCATTCACAGCGGGCAAGAAAGCGATGTTCATCAGGGCGCCATATCTATTCTTTTGGTCAATACTTGCTGATTGGCCATTGAGCCGTTGCGTTTTGGCCAAAATATGGCTCTAGCGAGGTGTTAACTATTATTTCCGTCCCTTGACTCGCCTTGCTGCTCCAGCCTATAAACCCGCCTCGGCCGCATAATTGTGGCGTGAGTTGGTGCGCCTATGGTTGGCGCTACGGATAGGAAAGAAACACCCATGGCTCGCCTTTGCGCCGTTACCGGCAAAAAACCCCATTTCGGCAACAATGTTAGCCACGCCAACAACAAGACGCGTCGGCGCTGGCAGCCTAATTTGCAAGTCTGCTCTTTCCCGTCTGAAATCCTGGGCACCATGGTCACGTTGCGCCTGACGGCCAATGGCATCCGCACGGTCGAGCATCGTGGCGGGATTGATGCGTTCTTGCTCAACAGCCGCACTTCGACTTTGGGCTGTGAGACGAAGGTTCTTAAGCGCCGTCTGACACGGGCGCAGGAAAAAAAGGCCGCCAAAGCGGGCTGATACTTCCCCTTTACGGAAGAGCGGTCAGCACAGCAGCGCTTCGCGCTCCGTGACAATCCAATCCAGCTTAGCATCGGTGCCGCCGACCGGAATGTCCGCGCACTCTTGTCCCGCGAAAGCGATGCCGATGGCCTGAATAGCGGCCTCGCGCCTTAGCAGCGCCACCGTGCGATCATAATAGCCTCCGCCATAACCGAGCCGGTTGCCGCGCCGATCAAAGGCGAGCAGCGGCAAGAGCAGCACCCGAGGCACCAGGATGGGTGCTGACGGCAACGGCTCCATGACGTCAAGCACGCCCTTAACCAAGGCATCGCCAGGACGGTAGCGCCGGAAAGCCAGCGGGTGACCA
>CAYOGS010000320.1:0-2580 GCA_964403435.1 uncultured Rhodospirillales bacterium
TCGCCCGGCCCGATCTGCTGGCGAACGCCGAGGGCATTTTCATCACCAACAGCCGGTTCATATTGGTAAAGTTAGTGTAGAGTTCGCCGCGGCGCGCCGCGATATTCTCGCTCTCGCTGCCGCCGATGACGATGATGCCGGCCACGTCTTGCGGCAGAGGATTCGGTGCAGGAATGCGTTCTTCCAACGCAGCTAACGCCCAATGGCCGAAAGGTACGAACCACAACAGCAACGCGAACACGGTGCCGGTCATCGCCAGGCGCTTGCCCCAGCGATACGACCAACCGCCGCGCCCCAGCACTAGCAGAAAAACCCCTACTGCAATCCAAAGGATCAGCAGGTTGGCCGGTGACAGCAGAACCCATGCCAGCTTACTGGCCAGGTAAAAAATATCCATGCTCAGCTCCGCCAGCGCAACACAGTTTCCGGCACCGGATTCTGAAAGGCGCGTTGTTCCTGCTGCGCGCGCGCATATTCGTTCTTGCACTGCTGATACCAGCGTGCCTGCGTATCGGCATCCTTGATCAGCAGCAAGTTGCTTTCATGGCGCAGCCCAGTTTGCTGTTTAACCACGACGTCACGGTCTTGTCCAAGAAAGCGACTGGCAAACATGCTGATGAATGGTTTGAGCGCCGTCAGCAGCGACCAGTTCCAATAAATGCAGTGGGTGATCTCCGTATTCTGGTCGTCAATCGGCGTCACAGCCGTCAGATTGACCACGCGCTTATCGCCGGCCACAATATGCTCGATGCGGATGCCAGGCAGCACGAAACGGATTTCAGTTTCCGGCACACCCCCTAAAATCTTATAGGCAAACGAATTACTGGACGGTCTGTGCCGTCGCATCGCCCAACCCAGAGGTTCCGGGCCGAAAGCTTTGGCTTTCTCATGAATGGAGCTCCGGCTACGCCACCACCAGGATTGATGCACAAACGGTCCATGTGCCGGATCCATTAGGCCAATGACCGCATGGTCAATATTGCAGGGGAAATGCAACGTCTTGACAAGCTGCGGCGCGCCTGCGAAATCGGGCACGATCGGTATTGCCGGTAAGGCTTCCGGAATTGGCAACCGACTCTCACCCATGAAAACCCAGATATTTCCGGACTGTTCCATGACCGGATAGCCGCGCACCTTAATATTGCCAGGCGTGATGTTTTCATGCCCCGTCAAGGAAGGAATATGGGTGCAGCTGCCGTTGGCATCAAAGCGCCAGCCGTGATAACAGCACTCAACTTCTCGCCCGTCAAACCGGCCACAAGAAAGCGGGATGCCGCGATGCGGGCAGATATCACGTAGGGCAAAAACCTGTCCATCTGTGCCGCGACAGAAGAGTAGCGGCTCACCCAGCAACATTTTTGGCAGCATTGCTCCCGGCCTGAGCGCGGCGGCAGGCATGGCATAATACCAGATGTTGCGAAGGAAAAATTGCTCCTGCGCCATGCCCATGCCCTTTGCTTACAGACTGCTAACCCTAGGATGCGCCGCTTAATCTTCCATGCCGAGCACAGATTGATACAGCTCAAGCAATTCACGCTGTTCCACGCGTTCCTGGTCTTCCATTTTGCGCAGCCGGATGACTTGGCGCATAATCTTAGGGTCGAAGCCGGAGCCTTTGGCCTCAGCGTAGATTTCGCGAATATCCGCCATAAGCGCAACCTTGTCTTCTTCCATTTTTTCAATGCGCTGAATAAATGCCTTAAGCTGCCCTGCCGAAAGGCTGGCCGCCGAATCTTCTACTTCCGTTTTCCTGACCGCTGCTTGCGAAGACATACACCTAACTCCTGAAATGATAAGCAGCCATGCGCCAGCGCGCATGGCTGTGACTGCTTAGAGCTTATTCTGCCCGGGTAGCCGCTGTTTCCTGCAGGCTCTTAATGCCATCAACCTTATAATCGGCATAGCGTTTGGCGATATCCAATGCCGCGATACGAACCGCCTGAAAAATACCTTCCTGAAGATTGGCACGGTTAGCCGTGCTGTGGAAACCGACCACGCCAGTCACGCGTTCAGGCGTGAAAGCGGTCTGATTCACGCCACCAATCGGCAACTCGGACTGACTGCGTAGCCAATCAACATTCACAATCATGCCATCGTTCCGCACGAGGGCGATCGTGCCGTCGAGCGTGGCGTAGCGCGTACCACCGGTTGAGCCCGCCAGCAGATAACCCTCTTTACGGGCCGAAATCAGCAGATTGGCGTCAATCATAATATAAGCATCCGCTCCCATGTCGCGCGTTATCTCGCCGATCGAAAGGCGCGAGGCGTTGGACATGAAGCGATTATCCATGGCGCCGCCACCCGTCGTGTAGCGCGGCAGCGAAAAACGATAGTTAATACCGTTTTCCGGGAAAATGCGGGTATTCGGGCTGGTTATCTGATCGGACTTGTCGCGCGGATTGTTAAACGGTGTGCGATCATTCGGCGATCCGGTCAGGACTTTTGAAAAAGCGCGGAGCCGGCGCGCTTCAGAATGGACATCGTCCTCCGAGCGGGCACGCGCCATAAAATCTTCGTTATTGTGCAGATAGCCAATTTCATACTCTAAATTGGCACTGTTATAAATCAGACCGCTTTGGC
>CAYOGS010000321.1:0-2574 GCA_964403435.1 uncultured Rhodospirillales bacterium
TGTAGCTCAGTTGGTTAGAGCGTCGGCCTGTCACGCCGAAGGTCGCGGGTTCGAGTCCCGTCGCTCGCGCCATAAGATCCTTTTGTCTACCGCTCCTGAAGTCATGGCCACAGAGATGTGGCCTGCGGTGAACGAGGGGGGGATCCTTTCTCACATGGCATATCGTCTTTAACTTTGCCTTGAAACATGGCGCACGCCCGCGGTAGGGAGGGCGGTCTTTGTACTGTGTTCTTTGCGGCGCAGGACAGGCCCCAAGCCGTTTGGCATGGTGTTAACCCTTGATTTTCGGAGATAATGGCGTAAGTTGCGGCCAACGGCGAGGATTCTGAGCTTGTCGGACATCTGGGCTGCTGTCTATTCGGCATATGCTGCATGGCATATAAGGTTAATGTGTTGGCGGACTGTTGTATGAGCCGCGGCAGAGTGGGACGAGTGTATCTATGCAAGACGTTGCCGGTGCAATGCCGACCGATTTAGCCGCCGCTTATTGGCCGGCCCTATTGTTTATTGCCATCGCCATCGTCATTGCTTGCGCGGCCGTCGGGCTGTCCTTCGTCTTCGGTAAGCACGCACCTGATATTGAGAAAAATTCAGCCTATGAATGCGGCTTTGAAGCCTTTTCTGATGCGCGTCGGCGCTTTGACGTGCGTTTTTATCTCGTCGCAATCCTTTTTATCATTTTCGATCTTGAGATTGCTTTTCTGTTTCCGTGGGCGATTGTTTTGGGCGATATCGGCTGGCCAGGCTTCTGGTCCATGATGCTGTTCCTCGGTGTGCTAACCATCGGCTTCATTTACGAATGGAAGAAAGGCGCGCTGGAATGGGAGTGATCGCCAACAACGATTTGCCTATCGCCGCTCGCACGCCACAGGATATGGCTGCCGGTATCAACGAAAAGGTACAAGATAAAGGGTTCGTTCTTGCCAAGCTGGACGATCTAATGGCTTGGGCACGCACGGGTTCAATGTGGCCGATGACCTTCGGACTGGCTTGCTGCGGCGTGGAGATGATTCACGTTTATATGAGCCGTTATGATCTGGATCGTTTCGGTATGATGCCCCGGGCTTCACCCCGGCAGTCGGACGTCATGATTGTAGCCGGTACACTTACGAACAAAATGGCGCCAGCTTTACGTAAGGTCTATGACCAGATGCCGGAGCCGCGCTGGGTGATTTCCATGGGCAGCTGCGCTAATGGTGGCGGCTACTACCATTATTCGTATTCAGTGGTGCGCGGTTGCGATCGGATTGTGCCAGTGGATATTTATATACCTGGCTGTCCGCCATCAGCGGAAGCCTTGCTGTATGGCATCATGCAACTGCACCGGAAAATCCGGCGCGGCAATCGCGTTATTACCAGGGGGTGACATGCTACCTGAGATGGACGAGCGCATTCAGGCTGCTGCCGAAACCATCGAGCAGGCGCTGGTTGAGGTGCATAAGGATGATCGCGGCGTCCATGTGAATACGCTGATCTGTACCTGTGCCGCAATTCTCGGCGAGGCTGTGCAGCGCATCTGTATGACCGATGAGCAGCTCTATGGCGATCGTGGCGTGCTGTATAACGAAGCCACCGATTACTGGCTGTGGGGCGCGGATGATGGCAATGTTATTGACTTCATCGCTTTCACAGCCGGCGAGGTTGGCCTAACGCCGGAGCGGATGCCGGATATTGACGTTATCTGTCGTACGACAATTGCTGCCATGGGTAAGGCAGAAATTCCTGCGTTGACGGTACCGGATGACCAACGACCGCAATTCTGGAGTATGGCTGGCGCGACCTTTATGCGCAAACAAATGTTGGAAATTTATCAGCGGTTTGACCTGAAAGCGGACGAGGCGCTGTTGGCGATGACCCTGACTTTGTGCCGCTTCCTCAATGCCACCCAAAATGTCTTGAAGCCGGAAATCGCTTTCCGTCTAGCCCTTGAAACGCTTATTGGGTCCGTTCGCTTGCATCCCGTTTCGCAAGAGGATTTAGACCGCATGACGCAGAAACCGCAGTAACGCCATGGATCAGATTTCGGAGTATACCGCCTTGTTGCAGCGGCAGCTTGGCGCCGCCTGCCTCGCCACCTCGGAATGCCGGGGTGAGCTCGCGGTTACGGTCACGCGGGCGGAAATCTCCGGCGTGCTGAAAACTTTGCGTGACGCGCCAGAACATCGCTATGAAATGCTGGTGGATGTGTGTGGTGCCGATTATCCGGCGCGGCCGGAACGGTTTGAGATCGTCTATAATCTGCTTAGCCTCAGCAAGAACCGCCGTTTGCGCGTGAAGGTCACCACTGACGAGCATACGCCGGTGCCTACAGTGGTTGAGGTTTACAGCACGGCCGGCTGGTTCGAGCGTGAATGTTGGGATTTGTTCGGGGTGAAATTTGCCGGTCACCCGGACTTGCGCCGCATTCTCACGGATTATGGCTTTGAGGGTCATCCGCTCCGAAAGGATTTTCCGCTCACCGGCTATGTTGAAGTGCGCTATGACGACGCGCTGAAACGTGTGGTCTATGAACCACTACAGCTACCTCAGGACTACCGCAATTTCGACTTCTTAAGCCCCTGGGAAGGCATGACC
>CAYOGS010000322.1:0-2549 GCA_964403435.1 uncultured Rhodospirillales bacterium
GCAATGGAGCGCGCCATGATCAAGACCGGAGAAAAATTTCCCGCCATCATCCTCAAACAACTGGGTGACAACGGTATGCAGGATATCAGCACTGACGCGTATTTTACCGCCAACCCGAAGGCCGTGGTCTTCGCGGTGCCCGGCGCCTTCACGCCCACCTGCAGCGCACGGCATCTACCCGGTTATGTGGCGCAGGCAGACGCCTTTGCGACGCAAGGCATCGCCATCGCCTGCTTCGCGGTGAACGATCCGTTTGTAATGGATGCCTGGGCAGAAGCCGGCAAGGCCAAAGGCAAAGTGACCATGCTACCAGACGGCAACGGCCAGTTGACTAAGGCGCTGGGCGTCGGCATGGACGGCAGTGGCTACGGCATGGGGCAGCGGGCCCAACGCTGCGCGTTTTATGTCGAGAACGGCATCGTCCGCCATGTAGCGGTCGAAGCACCGGGTAAATTCGAAGTCTCGAGCGCCGAGGCGATGCTGGAATCGATCAAAAACGCGAAGGCCGCAGCTTAATACGAACGACTATATTATTTTATTGGTCAAAGTTCAGTGGTATCCGCTCCGACGGGCGCGGCGGCGGCTTAGCGCCGACGCCTCGATAAATTGGACCAAGCGTTCAATAAATCAATTCACCGACAGGCAGGGTTGAATGGCAATCAGTCATTCCACACGCCCAGCACCCACTTTTTTCTCTTATTCATATACGTTGCTAACTTCCCAAAAGTTGTGCCCAAAAACCAGTTATTCAGATCCAGGCTTCCTTCGATAATTTTTGCTCCTCAGGAAAATCTTGCCCTCCAAGTTCTATGGCATTGTTTGGCAATTTTCCGTTCTTCAATTTTTAGGCCTCAATCAGAACAACTACTAAGTCACAAGTTTTTTATCAGACCACTTTTCACTCTCTTGCGGGGAATACAGTCATCCAATCGGTGGGACGAGAATACAAAATAGCCAGATGCTGTTATAAAGTGGACCTAAGAAGCTCGTTCTTAACGCAAAGCTTACAGTGAAGTGTAAATCGGGAATATCGCTGCGTTTTGTTACAGTAGGCTGCCGGCGAAGCCCTCAGGGCTGCTTGTTCAATTCATTGGCCGGGTGATATTTGTCCGTTAACACCTGCGTGTCCGCCGGCCAGTCGGGCGTGGCCACAAACAAGGG
Source organism: uncultured Rhodospirillales bacterium (assembly GCA_964403435.1). Taxonomy (GTDB): domain Bacteria; phylum Pseudomonadota; class Alphaproteobacteria; order UBA9219; family RFNS01; genus JAGOHT01. The sequence goes on from CAYOGS010000322.1 coordinate 1,162, forward strand.
CAGCAACTTCTCTACTTCCACGCCCAGCGGCGTGAGTTTGGGTGTCATGCGCGCGGCGTTCTCCTGTAGCGTGGCGGCCGGTGGCAATTTATCACGTGCCGCGAAGATGATGCGAGCGCCGAACTTCACGTTATAAAACGCACCATAGACGGCGGCATAGGTAGCGGATTCTATGGCGTAGAGACCACTGTTCGACGCTGTATTGGCCACCACCACGCCGCCGGCAGCCAGAATGCCTTTGACCTCGCGCAAAAACTCAACCGTCAGCAAATGTTCCGGAATGTAGTATTTGCTGAACGCGTCCAGGAAGACGATGTCATACGCCTTGCCCGCTGCCGCGGCCTGTTGCACGAAGGCGCGACCGTCGCCGATATGCACGGACATCTGTGCGTCCGGCTTGAAGAAGAATTCCTTCTCCGCCACCTGCGCCACGGCTGGGTCAATCTCCACCGTGTCAATAACCGCTTCAGGCAACACCTGACGCAACGCCATGGGCAGCGAACCGCCCCCTAGCCCGATCATCAGGATACGCTTGGGCTGCGGTTGCAGCAGCAGCGCACCCATCATCGCCTGGGTATATTGGAATTTGAGTAGATGTGGCGCCGATGGGTCAACGCAGCTTTGTCGTCCTGGTAGTGTGAGACTGAAACGGAGGCAGCGCCAGCCTTCAGCTTCCTTAGTGATATAGATATCGTTGAGAGCAGACTTTTCCTGCCGGACAACAGCGAATTCCGCCCACACCGTGGGTGCCAGCAGACAGAGGAAGACAGCAGTGAGCAGATGTTTATAAACCATCTTCGCTCGAAGCGACGAAGAAGGTGGATAGCCCGAAGACGGTGGAAAGAATGATCAGGGCTAGAATGATGTTATCTTGCGCATACCAGCGCACGAAATAAAGCGGGACAAGGAATGATGCCAGCATGGCAGACACGCCGCCCACCAAGATGATCCAGCCAATCACTGCGCCACTTTCCTTCTTGCGGGCGCTGGTAGAACCCTTACGGTAATCCATCTCCACCGGCGGCTGAATGAGCCGAACAGTGTAGGGCATGACCATACTGAGCAGCCAGATGGGTAGAGCATAGACAATCAAAGTCGCCAGCATGGCGCCATAGGTGGTACTCACACCCGGGTTACGATAAAGCAGGTTGACGACCCAGGCGATCATGTTGCCACCTTGAGCGAAAGTAAAAATCGCCGCTGCCCCAGCCGCCATAACGAAGGCGCCCAGCATACGGATAGTCTGTGTCATATTGGCAAACGCGCCACCGACTATAACACCCAGAGTTATTGCCAAGATGACTATACTCAGCACCCCACCCCAGATTTCCGCGCCCCCGATGAAGTAGGCACCGATGGTGCGTCCGGCAATCATGATGAAAGTAAGG
>CAYOGS010000323.1:0-2533 GCA_964403435.1 uncultured Rhodospirillales bacterium
GGTCTTGGCGTGACAAAACCGGAGTGGGGCCTGAAGCGCATTTGCCCTAGCTGCAGCACGCGCTATTACGACATGAAGAAGAAGCCCCCGGTCTGCCCAAATTGCAGCACGGTCTTCGACCCAGAATCCGTGCTGAAAGTGCGGCGGCGTGCTTCGGCAGACGATAAGCGCAAGCAACAAGCCCAGGAGCAGGCACCGGAAGAAGAGATTGACGATATCGAACCCGGCCAGGGCAAGGGCGAGGAAGCCGTGATCGAAGATGCCGGCGAACTCGGCGACGAGGAAGCTGAGCTGGAAGATGTCGTCGAGATCGAAGATGAAGACGCTGAAGCCGACCGCTAAGGTGGCCTAGCCACAACAGCGGGGGCGCGATGCGTATCGTATTTATTTGCGCTCCGGCCGGAAAAATCAACGGCGGCATCAAATACACCTTCCGCATGGCAGAAACTCTGCGCCGCGATGGCTTCGAGGCCGTGGTGTTTGAGAAGGATGGTATCCGACCCGCCTGGTTCGACAGCACGGCCCCGCTGATCGGGCCGGAAGATCTGCACCCTCAGCCCAGCGAAATCCTTGTACTGCCGGAAGACCAGCCGGACTTGCTTAAGCATCTTGCTAATTGGCCGCAGCGCAAAATCATCTACTGCCAAAACCCCTTCTATGCCGCCTTCAGCTCTCTGGGCTGCAAGAGCTATGCAGATTATGGCATCAGCGCCCTGCTCTGCGGCAGCCTGAGCATTATGACTTACGCCGCGCAGCGGCACTCCGATTTGCCGCGCTATCATGTACCTTGCGGGGTAGATGGAGCGTTGTTCAAGCCACACGCCCCCAAAAGCACAACCATCACCCTGCTACCGCGCAAACGGCCAGTGGAAGCCACTTTTCTGCAGGATATGTTTCGCAGCCAATATCCGCAGTGGCAGCATGTAGCCTGGCAGGAGATCACAGCGGCACATGAGCGTGATGTTGCAGCAGCACTAGGCAAAGCAGCTGTCTTCCTTTCATTGTCGCGGTTGGAAAGTTTCGGTCTGACGCCACTAGAGGCCATGGCTGCCGGCTGCGTGGTGGCCGGGTTCACAGGTGTCGGTGGACGGGAATATGCCACGGAACAAAACGGATTCTGGGCAGCGGAGGACGACTTTCCTTCCTGCCTCCATGGTCTAGATCAAGCCCTCACCATCTGGCAACAAGGCGGCACTGCCCTAGTCGACCGCCTAGCCGCCGGCCAGGTAACGGCCGAGCGCTACACACCTGGATATTTCGCCGCCGCTACCCGCCAAGCCTGGACCAGCCTTCTGCACGACTAAAGCCGGCTACGTTCAATGAATCAGGCTTTTTACAGGGATAATCTGCAAAATTTTCATTGCAGTAGTCTTTTCCCGCAGCAGTGAGGTATCGGCTGCCTTTTGACATAATTTGGTTTGCAGATTGGGAATTCCGCGTTATAAATCGCGCCTCCCGTTCGGTCATCCGGCGGCGTGGGGCTGTAGCTCAGCTGGGAGAGCGCTACAATGGCATTGTAGAGGTCGTGAGTTCGATCCTCATCAGCTCCACCAATCCTCCCTGAATCTGGGCACTTGGTTTAGCCCTTCAATTTGACCGTTGGCGGCCACCAAGCTGGCGAGTGCCGCGCTGTCGCCTTTCAGGGTCACAACCTCGTCCTTGATCATAATTTCGCGTACGGAGGCCTTGAGATAGGCTTTGGCATAGGGCGAAGCCATAACCATGCGCTTGCTCATGATATTGGCCGTGGCCTGTATCTTCTGGGGCGTGATGGTCTGGAGCGGTGATTGCTGCTGCCGCTTCACAGCGGCTATTTCATCCAGTGTTGTCTCTTTTGTTCGCTTATGGGCCTGCATCCGGTCTTTAAGATCGGCGTCCAGCTCGATAAGCCCCTTTTCTATCGCATCGTACAGGCGTGACAGGGCTTGCTCTGCTTCATGGAGTTTTGCTTCAAGCAGTTTAAGCTTTTTCTTCTGTTCAAGGTCGCCGGATTTAGCCGTGTCTTTGCGCAGATCGGCAATGACATCTTTTAGATGTTCTGGCGAATAGACCTTTTGCCGGAAGGCGTCGAGGACATGATTGTCCAGCCTGTCCATCGGTAGGTTGCCGGATTTACAGGCAGCATTGCCCCGCTTCAGCCTGGCGGTGCATTTGTAATAGCGGTACTGCCCACTTTTGCCGGTCGCCATAACCATGGCTGATCCGCAGTGCCCGCAACGGACAAGACCGGTGAGCAGCGTTGGTGAAGTCTCTCGACGCGGCGCGCCGGCCGTTGGTGCGAAGGCGGCCCGTAGCTTGGCGGCTTGTTCGTAGATTTCAGAGTCGATGATGGCCGGAACGGCGATCGTAATCCATTCTTCCTTGTCCTTGGTGCGTCCCGTCTTGGCATTGAACCGGTTGAAGTGGTTCTGTCCGGTATAGACCGGGTTGGCCAACAACCGCAGCACCTTCTGGCTATCCCATTTCTTGCCACGCATCGTGATGCCCCGGTTGTTAAACAGCTTGGCGATTTCTTTTGATCCAATCCGTGGGC
>CAYOGS010000324.1:0-746 GCA_964403435.1 uncultured Rhodospirillales bacterium
CTTTGGGCGGGATGGACATGTCGTTTCTTGCTTTGTTCTTCCTGCTGATGTTTTTGCGCTTCCTCATCCAGAACAATTTCCCTATGGCATTGTAGACATTAGCCTAGGGCAGAGGTCACCATGACGGCTCGTCTGATAGACGGTAAGGCGGTTGCTGCGGCGTTGCGGCAAGAGATTGCGGCAGCGGTAGAGTCCTTGCGCCAGAGGCATGGCGTTGTGCCTGGTCTGGCCGTCGTACTGGTGGGCGAAAATCCCGCCAGCCAGGTCTATGTTCGCAATAAAGAGCGAGCCGTGCATGAGGTTGGAATGAACTCGTTCCCGCTCGTGCTGCCCGCCAATACAGATCAAGCAACTTTACTCGCCCATCTGGCACGGCTCAACGCCGATGAACAGGTGGACGGAATTCTGGTGCAGCTGCCGCTGCCGACCGGATTGGATGCCAATGCGGCTTTAGCGGCGCTAGACCCAGCCAAGGATGTGGACGGCTTCCATTTTGTGAATGCCGGTAAGCTAGCGAGCGGGCTACCTGGTCTGGTGCCGTGCACACCGCAAGGGTGCATGATTCTACTCAATTCGGTCCTGCCGGTTATAACCGGTTTGCATGCGCTCGTGATCGGGCGCTCAAACATTGTGGGTAAGCCGATGGCACAACTGCTGCTGCAGGCAGATTGCACAGTGACTATAGCCCATTCCCGCTCGCGTGACCTGCCGGCATTGTGTGCGTCGGCGGATAGTGTGATCGCCGC
>CAYOGS010000324.1:756-2533 GCA_964403435.1 uncultured Rhodospirillales bacterium
GCAGTCGGCCGGCCGGCGATGGTGCGTGGCGCCTGGCTGAAGCCCGGCGCAGTGGTGATTGATGTTGGCATGAACCGCGTGAGCGGCGAGGGGGGTAAGACTAAGCTGATCGGCGATGTGGCCTTTGACGAGGCCTTGCCGGTGGCCGGTGCGTTGACGCCCGTGCCGGGGGGTGTGGGGCCGATGACGATCGCTTGCCTGCTTCGCAACACTTTCCTCGCCGCCTGCGCGCGGCACCGCGTGGCGCCTCCCGCCACGCTAGCCGCATGATTACCGCTTATTGCCGGGAGAATGGGAAGGTAACGGCTAAGCCGATCACCGAGAGCATGACCATGCCGCCCGACATCTGCTGGCTTGATCTGCACGCGCCCAGCGATGCCGAACGCAGCCTGGTCTCTCAGGCTATCGGCGTTGACGTCTTGACGCGGGCGGAGATGGAGGAGATTGAGGCTTCCAGCCGTCTCTATGTCGAAAACGGGGTTATTTACCTAACGACCGCAATCCTCGTTGGCGCAGAAACGGAAGAGCCGGAATTATCCGATCTCACCATCATCGTTTCACCGCAGCATCTGGTTATTGAACATTTCAGCGACCCGAAATCTGTCATCATCTTCGCCGCACGGGCACGGCGCGACCCGCGTTTGGTCGACGGCGTCTCTAACGCGCTGTTGGCGCTGCTCGACGCGATTGCCGATCGCATGGCCGACGGCCTGGAACAGACAGGGCGCCGTGTCGATCAGCTGTCGCGCCGCATTTTCCATCGTCCGGAAGTGCCGGCTAGCCGGCGCCGTCTATTGCGCCTGACAAGCCCGCCGAGCAAACGTGGCGCCGGCAGCGCCGCGCGGCGGCTGAAAGAAATCTTATATGATGTTGGTAGCACCGGCGACATGCTGCATCGCAGCTACCACTCCATCACCGGCATGATTCGCATGACGGCATTTTTGACTCAGGTCTTGCCCGAACGGCTCAATGCCGAGCAGCTGGCGCTTTTGCATACCCTGCAGAGCGACTTGAAATCTCTGCATGACCATGCCGATTTCATGATTCAGGAAACCACCTTTCTGCTCGATGCGACGCTTGGCCAGATCAATAACGAGCAGAACGATATTTTTCGTATGCTTTCCATGGCTTCAGTCATCTTCATGCCCTCCAACTTACTGGCAGGTATTTACGGCATGAATCTGGTGCTGCCCGGCGCCAGTGCGGCCGGCTGGGTCTGGGGTGTTTTGAGCTGTATGGTGCTGTCCATGATACTGCCGCTGATTTATTTCAAGCGCCGCGGCTGGTGGTGATGCCGCCGGCATGACCAACATTCTGTTTATCTCCGCCAACCGGATTGGCGATGCCATCCTTTCAACCGGCCTATTGCGGCATGTGACGGAAACTTATCCCGGCGCAAATATCACCGTGGCTTGTGGCCCGCTCTGCGTGGATTTGTTCGCCGCAGTGCCCGGCTTGCGGCGCATCCTGCCACTCGAAAAAAAATCCTTTAACCGCCACTGGCTCGGCTTATGGCGCGCGTGCGCCAGAACGCGATGGGATATCATCATTGATCTGCGCAACAGCTTGGTTAGCCGCTTGCTTTGGCGCCGACGCCTGTATGCGCACGGGGAAACAATCCCTGACGCTCACAAGGTCGTGCAAAACGCTGCGATCATGCAGCTTGTGCCGCCACCTGACCCAAAAATCTGGGTGACGGATGCCATGCAGGCCGAGGCGCGGCAATTAATGGGCGCTGCGCCAACCATCGCACTTGGCCCCGCCGCCAACTGGTATC
>CAYOGS010000325.1:0-2099 GCA_964403435.1 uncultured Rhodospirillales bacterium
GGGCGTACGCGCCTGCCGAAGCGTCCAATCGTAGATTTTACGGATGAATTGCATACAGACCGCGAATTACCCAATCGTGACCGAGGCCAAACATTATCGGCCGGAACGCTCCCGCGACACCCAGAAGCACAAGGGCAGCTATCAACACTGAAGCTGCTATTTTTTGCCCGTAGATTTTTTGTGTAGCTCTTTTAAGTCGTCGTCCTCCTTAGTCTCAGACGCCGAGCCAACACCTTGATTGATCAAACATGTGCCACAAACCAGCATCCCGCCGCAGTAGGCAATTTCTTGGCCTCCTTTGCAATTCGTGAGGTTTACCGACAATCGTTCGAAACCCGTCTCCCCCACAGGGCAAGTACACATCAACACCCGTTCGCCATCCTCATCAGGCATAGTCAAGCAGGAAAAGCACCGCTCACGATAATTCCCCTTCGGAAGGTTCTTGCTCCGAATGGAAAGATCGGGAATGCCTGCCGGCAAACCACCTGTGACTCCTGTTTGGGTGCCACTCGTTTGATTGTTAATGAGTTGCTGCTTCAAAGCATCAATCTGCGATTGCAGCGCCTGTATCTGTGCTTGCTGTTCCGTAGCCTGAATGGCGCAAACATCACCAGCCGATACAGGTACCGCCGTTGGCTCTGCCTTTTTTTCTGCCGTCTCGGTGGTTGCTTTGGTTACCGGTAGTATTTGTTCCGGTTTGGCGTTTTCCTTAGAAGCTGCGGCCATTTTTGGTGTCTCGGTGGCCGATGGTGTCGCATTCCCTGACTCAGCCGCAGCGCCGACAGCGCCGGATAAGAACAAAGCAAAAATTGCTAAAACTGCGAATCCAATCTTAAGCCGCATCGTCTTCCCCTTGGAAATTTACTGAACTACCATCCTCATACCTTACCTAGCGTATTTTGGACAGTAAATTTGGCAAAAGTAAATTTCGTCTTGACAGCCTGCCTAGCTTTGGCCGTATGTTTGCGGATGACTAAGGTACAGGCAGCATTGAGTCTTTTTCGATCGCGACGCCGACCGCTGCGGTAAGCGGCGCGGGCGCCTTCCCTGCTAGAAGGCTGATGTTCGCGGGGAACATGCACAGAATCTCCGCCCTCGATAAAAATTAGTTGCCGCCGAGCGGCCTACAGGTATCACAATGTTGGACTCTACGAGTTCGCAGTCTCAGGTCGCCACCACGGCGGTCTCTCCCTTTGCCACGCGGCGACTGACGCGGGATGATAGCGCTGCAATCTTATCGTTGCAGGACGCCGTGATTGAGTCCCTGCAGTCCACTGAGAGGCATTTTCTCAAGCGCCGCGATGCGACGTATCTTGAGCGCCTGCTCACACACGGTATCGGCGTCGGCTGTTTTGATACGGGCAGTGGCGCGCTGGTATCGCAAGCGCTATTGCGTCGCCAGACTTTCGCGAACAGCGAAACCAACTGCAACGTCAATAATTTTCTGCGCCATGCGGAAGAACGGCATCCTAAAATCGCCAGCCGTATTTTGCCTGAGTTGCAGCAGATCGGCTGGGGCGTTATCGGCACCTTGCTCGTCTCACCCTCCGAGGCCTATCTGCGACGCGGCTTGGCACGCAATGTGATTGGCGCCATGATAGCGGACTATCACCGCGAAGGAGGCAAGCACCTGTTTGCCAGTACGGCCTTAGACAACGCAGCCTCGCAAAAAGTCTTTGCCGCGCATGGCTTTGAGCAGCTAGCTGCGGCGGTAGATCCGAAGGACGGCTGGCGCTGCGTCATCCTGCACCACCCTCCCCGCCATGAAGATTGACGTTACAAGCCAATAGGCAGCCCCAGCCTCGCCAGGGTATGGTACAAGCATGAGAACAGAGCGAATCAAAATCGCCGTGCTGCTTGACGTGCCGGCTAGTGCACAAAATTGCGGGACGAGCTTGATGTGGGAGAAGCTGACCCAGGCGGCTGCCACCAGCCGCCTGCCGGTAGATGTCACGCTTTACCGCTACGGCAAACCGCAAACCATCGCGCTCGCGCCGCATGCTCGCCTGCTGCATCTGCCGCCGCCGGGAAGTCGTTGGCGGGACTATCAGCAACTCGAGCGGCACCTTGATTATTATGACATCGTTCATACGGTAATG
>CAYOGS010000325.1:2109-2528 GCA_964403435.1 uncultured Rhodospirillales bacterium
CTTTTGCTAACACTGCTGCCCGCTGTCGCACTAAACGCCGTTTCGCCTTGGTGCATCATTTCGACGCCGCGGCATCCGCCCAAGAGGCGGCTCACGAATCTGCTCCGGAAATTGCCGCGGCAATTCTCGCTTGGCGCCGCCGCCACCAGGCAAAGCGCCATCTACGGCGTTGCGATGAAGTCATGGTCATGTTGCCGAGTGATCAGGATGTGGCAAGTACTGGAGTGCCCACTGAGCGGATCAGCTCATTGCGCACCGGAGCGGACAAATCTATTTTTCACCCGGACAAGCGCTGCCGAGAAGCTGTGGTTGGTCATTACGGTCTCACACCGGAAAGTCTCCTCATTCTTTTATCTGGTTGTCAGGAGCCGACCGAAGGTATACCGGCCGTGCTGGATTCGCTGCAGATGCTCCTGGGT
>CAYOGS010000326.1:0-2517 GCA_964403435.1 uncultured Rhodospirillales bacterium
CTGAAGTGGGTCTACGAGAAAGCCGTTTGAACGATCTTCGCCTGGGCGGCAACGACAGTCCGGTACTCTTATCTGAAATCAAAGTTGCTTATACCTTGCCAGAACTATGGCACGGCCAATTGGGCCATCTTAAGCTAGCCGGACTGTCTTTGACCGCGCACGAGACGGACCAAGGCTGGCAACTAGCGGGGTGGCAGCCGGCGCCGACAACGCCAGGCAAAACTACAAGCGCACAGTCCTGGCTGGTGCCGCCACCTTTGCCCCTACAAAGTATCGGACTAGAAGACAGCAAAATTGACCTCCAGGCACTGCTCTGGCAACTCAATCTGCCGGTCGGCATAGCTTGGCAACAGCAACCTCCGATACTCAGCCTGGAAAGCCTAGCACCGCAACTGGTCAGCGGCAGCCACAGCGCCACCGTTAAACGCGTGTTAGCAAGGGCTGTTTTCGACCCGGAGCGCACCGCCTGGCAAGGCAGCTGGTCGCTGTATGATCTGAGCATCGTGATCAACGGCTTGCCGCCGCCGCCGCCGCTGCAGGCAACCGGCAGCATCACGCTTGACCACCAGAAGCTCGCCGTCAGCGGCGCGGCGCACGATGCAACGAAGGCCTGGGCGCTGCAATTCAATCTGACACGCGATCACACCGGAACAAGGCCAGCACTATTGCAGGTGCCGAAGGCAGCCATGCCGTTATTGGGCGGCGTTATCAGACTCCGCGATTTGCGCTGGCCGCTGGACGGTCAATCCGCTTTACGCACGACCGTCATAGCTGAAAAACTACCGCTGGAAACGTTACTGCAGAATTTCACCAGTGAAGAAGTGCACGGCAGCGGCACCGTCTCTGGCGAAATCCCGCTGACACGCCAGGTGGATGGCAAGCTGCTAATACCGGAATCGGTTTTACAGACGGATAGCGCTGGCACCATCGCCATCCCGGCCAACTATTTCCCAGGCGACAACCCTCAACTTGCCCTCCTGCGCGAGATCCTGACCGATCTGCACTACGAATCCTTGAGCTTGACAGTGAGCAGCGACGCGAACGGCAAGCTGCAGCTCAAAGTCAGCCTGGCCGGCCACAATCCCACCGTGCATAATGGCAAACCGGTTAAATTGAATGTCAATCTAGGTGGCGATGTGCTAGGCCTTATCAATAATCAATTGCTCAGCATCATCGCGCCCACCCAGTTGCTGCGGAAGAACCATGACCAAAAATAGACACATTTTCATGGCACTCTTGATAGGTGCGGCGGCCTGCACGCCGACGGTACAGGTGCAGGCCCCGGATAAGCCGATCGAGATCAATCTCAATATCAATATCGAGCAACGTGTAAAAATCGAGATCGAGAAAGACGTGCAGCAGGCCATCGCCAAGAACAAGAGCATTTTCTGAAGGAACCCTCCCATGCGCCGCCTTACTTTATTACTGCTCTTACTCCTTTGCACGTTTCCTGCATGGGCACTTGATCTTCAGACCGCGCGCGGTCAGGGGCTGGTTGGCGAAATGAATGACGGTTATGTCACCGTGCTACAAGCCAGCCCGGCGGCGGTGAGCCTTGCTGCGGACGTGAATGCCAAGCGCAGGGCGGAATATCAGAAAATATCGCAGGCGAACGGCCAGCCAGTTGAAGTGGTAGCCAAGCTTGCTGCCGGGCAGATTGTCAAAAATCTCGGCAAGGGCGCCAAATACCAAGATACCGCTGGCCAGTGGCAGACCCGTTGAACCGCAAAGCCTAGACGCGCACGGCACCGATATTCAACCGCAGCAAAGTAGAGCTCTCCGTACGATCGGGGCGCTTGGAACGATGCCATGTCATCTCACGGCTACGCAGCACCACTTCATGCGGCTTGCTGTCCAGCCAGTGACCGCTAGCGCGTGCTTTCTCCACCCATTGCCCAAGTTCTGATTGCGGTACAGCAAGCACCTGCCCTCTTACAATTGCCTGAAAAACTTCGGTTTGAGCTAACGGACTCGTATAAACACTATCGCGTAAGAATTCTGTGCCGAGCGCTGAACGCAGGGAATAGCTGCGGTACAGACTGCCCTGCACCACGCCTTCTACTGGAGGCCGGAATGGCTCGTCGGTATGTAGGATGGGTGCAAAAGTCTGGTGGGGACTCGGACGATCCTGGACAAAATCCAGTGCAACACAGATATGTTTACCGCCAAAGAGCTTCTGATCAAAACAGAGAATGTCGGCGACCAAATGCAACTGCTGCCGGACTTTTAACCCCGCTATATCACGTTCGCCGGGCTGAAACTTCGGGCGCTGGCATTCGGCCGACATTCCAGCCTCAGTTTTGTCTATCTGGCCCAGCAGTTCGCTCGCCACGGCAACCAGATTGTGCTGCGGCAGCCGGCTAAAATCCTTGACCTCCAGCTTGTTGCTGTAATCAAAGCTCCCTAAAGCCGATTGCGGTGCGAAATCCTGCTGCTGCGCATGACCAAGCCTGCCGACAACCACCGGAAGATTGAGCCCGATATACACGGCCATGGGTAGGTTGGGTTCTGCCAAGC
>CAYOGS010000327.1:0-2512 GCA_964403435.1 uncultured Rhodospirillales bacterium
CAGACTCTTTGACGTTGCGGATGAACGCCCAATCGGCTCGCCCTTCATAAAACTGGCAGCGAGTACGGCCATGGACCGTGACGAGTTTGATGCCGCATTCTTCGGCGATTTTTGCCAGTCGTGGCGCGTTAAGACTGTCATGGTTCCAGCCCATCCGCATTTTTAGCGTCACCGGAATTTTTACGGCTTTGACTGTCGCTTCCAAAATTTTAGCCGCATGCACCTCATCGCGCATAAGCGCTGATCCAGCATGACCGTTAACGACTTTCTTCACAGGGCAGCCAAAGTTGATGTCAATAATTTGGACGCCACGATCTTCATTGAGCTTGGCGGCCTCAGCCATCACTTCAGGCTCACAACCAGCCAGCTGCAGTGAAACCGGAAACTCATCGGCTCGATGCTCCGCCATATGCAACGTTTTGCGGTTCTCCCGCACCATGGCGACGCTGGCGATCATCTCCGACACCACCACACCGGCACCGAAACGCTTCACCAAACGCCGAAAAGGCATATCCGTCACGCCAGACATCGGCGCCAGAAACACTGGCTCGGAAACGGTCAGATTCCCGATGGCGATCGGCTTGAGGCGAAGCGAGCCTGTGATGTTGTCTGTCATAAAGTTCTTTTTGCCTAAAATTTAGGCAATCAATAGCCGCGAATGCCGGCGCAGGCAAGAAAAGGGTTTGCCAGCCGCCAGCAATTTCAATAAAGCGTGCCCATGGCACATCTATCGGCTCTCATTGTCGCGGCCGGAAGCGGCGAACGTTTCGGCGGCGCTATCCCCAAGCAATATATGGATTTAGCAGGTCAGCCCATCCTGCGCCGTACCGTGCTGGCATTCCTTAACCATCCTGATGTGCATCAGGTTCAGGTCGTCATCAACCCGCAGCATCGTCCTCATTATGACGCCGCCACAAGCGGACTGAACCTACCACAGCCCGTGAGTGGAGGCAGCAATCGACAGGAAAGCGTATTGCGCGGGTTAGAAGCACTGGCAGCGAGTGGCAATCCGCCGGGCAGCGTCCTCATCCATGACGCGGCGCGACCACTGATTGACGCCGCAACCATCAGCTTAGTCAGCGCCGCATTGCGCGGCCATGCCGGCGCCATAGCAGCAAAACCATTGGTAGACACGCTAAAAAAGGGCGATGACACCACCATCACCGCCACGATTGACCGCACCAACCTATGGCAAGCTCATACGCCTCAGGGCTTCCATTTCCAGGCCATCCTGGCCGCGCACCGCGCGGCGGCCGGCGCGCAACTGACGGACGATGCTGCCGTCGCTGAGGCCGCCGGCATAACGGTGCAACTTGTACCGTCCAATCCCGACAATATGAAAATCACCAATCCTGACGATCTAGGTCGAGCCGCGCGGCTACTGGGGGAAGCGATGAACGATATTCGCACCGGTTTCGGTTTTGACGTCCACCGCCTTATTCCTGGCGACGGCACAAATCTGTGCGGCATCAAAATTCCGCATGAATACAAGCTCGAAGGCCACTCAGACGCAGATGTCGCGCTACACGCCGTCTGCGACGCCCTGTTCGGAGCGCTAGGCGACGGCGACATAGGCTCCCACTTTCCTCCCAGCGACATGCAATGGAAAGATCGCGAGAGCAGCCACTTCGTACATTACGCGGTAAATCGAGTGCGCCAGCGTGGCGGCATCATCGCGCATGTAGATGTCACACTGCTGTGTGAACGCCCGAAAATCAGCCCACACCGCGAGGCGATGCGCGCTCGCCTGGCCGACTTACTTGAGATTGACATCAGCCGCGTTGCGGTGAAAGCCACAACCACGGAAAAACTTGGCTTTACTGGGCGCGAAGAGGGCATTGCCGCCCAGGCAGTGGCAACTATCAGGTTGCCGAACCTTTAGGACTTCACCTTAAAAGATCGAATAGTCATTGCACTGGAGCCGCTTTCTCCGCCGCTGTCTGCTGTAGTATCGCCAAGCCAGCGGCAATAATCATCACCGCACCGACCAGTACACCAAGGCTCGGCAGGTGCCCCCAAATGCAATAACCCAGCAAGGCGCCGCTGATGATCTGTGTATAATGATAGGGCGAGACGACAGCGGCCGGCGCCATGCGTAGCGACGCGTTGGTGAGGAGGAAACCAAGACATCCCAAAACACCCGAAAAGATCGCCATCACCATGCCGGTCGCATCGAATTTGAAGCCGCCTTCCCACATCATCAATCCGAGAGCGACTGGCAGAATTACTGCATCGGGCCAAATCGTCAGCGCATAATTGTTTTCGGTGCGGGCGTGGCGTGTCATCACCGCGATGACAGAATAAGTGCTAGCGTTGATGATGGCGGCGACGATACCAAAAGAAGTGGTAGCCACCACCACGTCGCTGTCCTGTGGCATGGACTGGACAGCGACCACGATGCCACCGAGACCAAACAATATCGCCAGCCATATCATTAGGCTCGCCGTTTCGCGCAAGAACACCTTTTCTAGCAAAGCGATGAGCAATGTCGAAAGAAAGACAAACATATAGA
>CAYOGS010000328.1:0-2507 GCA_964403435.1 uncultured Rhodospirillales bacterium
CCACGAACACCTGCGGATAGAGCTTGACCAACTCGTCCAGCTTGCCGGCGAAATAAGTCCCCTTAGCCGCAACGGAGTCCAAGAAACCCGGCGCCTCGAACCAGTCCAAAACCTTGTCCACGACGGCTAAAGCCAGCGGATTATTGCCATAGGTGCTGCCATGCGTACCAGGTGTCATACCACGCGCAGCGCTGGCGGTGGCAACACAGGCAGCTACCGGGAAGCCATTGCCCAGCGCCTTGGCGATACACATGACATCCGGTGTTACACCAGACCATTGGTGCGCAAACATTTTACCGGTGCGCCCCATCCCGCATTGAATTTCGTCTAAAAACAACAGCAGCCCGTGCTGATCGCACAGTTGACGCAAGCCACGCATGAAGTCCGGCGATGCGGCACGGATGCCGCCCTCACCCTGTACCGGCTCAAGGTGGATCGCGGCCGTCTGCGGTGTGATAGCAGCCTTTATGGCCTCTAAATCACCCCACGCCACCTGATCGAAACCATCGGTCATGGGGCCGAAGCCACCGACCATCTTCGGAGTCTTGGCTGCGGCGATGGCCGCAAGCGTACGGCCGTGAAAGCAGCCCTGAAACGTAATGATGCGGAAGCGTTCCGGCTGGCCGATAGTGCTGAAATATTTGCGGATGATCTTGACACCGAGTTCCCAGGCTTCCACCCCAGAATTCTGAAAAAACACCGTGTCTGCAAAGCCCGTCAAATCCACGAGCCGCTTGGCAACGCGTTCAAGCTGGTGCGATTTATAGAGATTAGAAGTGATCCAAAGCGTCTTGGCCTGCTGATACAACACTTCAGCCAGTTCCGGGTTGGCGTGACCGAAAGCGGTGACTGAAAACGCAGCACCAAAATCCAGATATTTTTCGCCCTTGTCGTTCCAGAGATAGCAGCCTTCACCACGTTCGAAATACAGATCAACGCGGTCGTAGGTCGGCATGACGGCAGGCATGTTATCCAGACTATTTTGCAGGTATTCCGCCACATCGCCTCCACAACCGCACCGAAAAAAGGCACTATGGCGAAGTTGACGCTTTCTGTCTAGTTTGTGGGCTGTTTTTTATCCGGATTCTGCACTATGCGCCCTGCCCTCATCGTCGCCGCCCTTGGCTATTTCGTGGATATCTTTGATATCTGGCTTTACTCCGTCTATCGCGTCGCCAGCCTGACCGACCTAGGTTATAGCGGCGAAGAAATGACAGCGGTTACCACGCATATCCTCAACGCGCAGATGCTCGGAATGTTACTAGGTGGTCTGCTCTTCGGCGTCATGGGCGACAAGGTCGGGCGAAAGTCTTCCTTGTTTGGTTCGATACTCATCTACGCCACCGCTACTTTGGCCAATGCCTTCGTGTGGGACGCGGAGAGTTATGCTGTAGCGCGTTTTGCTGCCGGCTTCGGCCTTGCCGGTGAGCTTGGCGCCGGCGTGACCCTAACGATGGAGAGCATGAGCAAGCAAAAGCGCGGCATGGCACCGACCGTCATCGCCGGCTTCGGCCTATTCGGCTGCGTTGCCGCCAGCCTGGTGGCGGACTTCTTACCCTGGCGACATGGCTATGTCCTTGGCGGATGCCTAGGCTTTTTGCTGTTTTTGTTGAGGCTCAAAGTGGTGGAGTCCAGCATCTACAAGGCCAGCCGCCAAAGCCATGCGCGTCATGGTTCGCTGCTTGATCTCGTCAATAAACCGGCGCGTTTTTGGCGCTATATACTATGCATCCTCATCGGCACGCCGGTCTGGTATGTCTCAGGAATCCTGCTGCTGTTTGCGCCGGAAATGGGACGGCAACTTGGCGTACAAGGCCCTGTCATCGCAGCGCACGCCATTCTCTGCTTCTCAGTGGCGCTCGCGTTCGGCGACATAGCCTGCGGCCTGCTGAGCCAAAGGTTGCAGTCGCGGCGCTGGGCTCTGCTGGCCTTCATGCTACCGCTTAGCTTGATGATCCTCGTCTATTTCAGCTTACGCGGATTAGAGCTACGGGCATTCTATGCGCTGTATATCCTCATGGGTTTTTTTGCCGGCTTTTGGGCGGTGATGATGGCAACGGTCACGGAGCAGTTCGGCACCAATCTGCGTGCCACGGCGGCCACAACGGTACCAAATTTCATTCGCGGCTCTGTGGTACTAATGACGACCAGCCTCGATTACCTGCTCAAGCCGTCTTTGGGGGTACTGCACGGCAGTGCCGTGCTGGGCTTCATCGTCATGAGCCTCGCCATCACGGCAAGCTATCTGCTCCCGGAAAGCTTCCATAAGGACATGGATGTCACCGAGCGATGAGATGACATCCTATATGGTAACGACTTCGATGCAGAAATGACGTTATAAACAGTCAAATCCTTTATCTTTTTTCGCGTGCTTGACAAGGTAGACCGTTTGCGCGACAAGTCGCGCCTTACAACGTTGCTATTAAGCAGAAACGTTGTGATGTTTTGGTGACGCGGGGTGGAGCAGCCCGGTAGCTCGTCAGGCTCATAACCTGAAGGTCGTCAGT
>CAYOGS010000329.1:0-2485 GCA_964403435.1 uncultured Rhodospirillales bacterium
ATCCGGCCACCGCCATGGTGATGCGATACCGGTCTTCCGCTATTTTTTCTATCTTATACGGCGGGTAGGCAACCGCCTGCTCATCCAGCTTGGTCATGCCATCAAGCATCCGCGCCAAACCGTCAAAGCCCACCGAGCTGCGGAACAGCGGGGTCAAATCAAAATTCCTCATCCTATCCTCCAAGAAGCGATAGTTCATTGAGGCCAACGACCCGACATTCGGCATCGCCCCCTCACGATTGGAGATGGGGAGGCGTCGCCCCACACGCAAGCTTGATAGGAGTTTAAATATTAAGCGGCGCGCGCTTGAAATTCGGGAAAATGATCCCCAGATAGGCTTCCGCCCCATGTCGCACGAGCACCGGCGCCAACACGTCACGATAATTATTGGCCACCGGCACGTCTCCCGGCCCTTCCAGGATATCGCGCTCCAACCCTGGCCAACGACCGGCTAGCTGACCGCCCTTCACGCCGCCGCCTAACACGAACATCACGCTGCCGCGCCCGTGATCAGTACCGAAAGAAGAATTTTCCTGCACCCGCCGGCCAAACTCCGTCATCACCACCACACTCACCGTAGCGAGGCGCGCCCCCAAATCCTGTGCAAAAGCACCCAAGCCCGCCGCGAGTTGCCGCATCAGCGGCTCGATCAGCGTCTTTTGTGTGAAATGCGAATCCCAGCCTTCCAAATCAATCGCCACCGCCTCAAGCCCCACCCGCGCCTTGATAAGGCGCGCCGCCTGCAGCAAGCGGCTCCCGAACGCCCCCTCCGGATATTGCGCACCGCGCTCCGGCGTATAAGCCGCCGTGCGTAGCTTCTCGAGCCGCTCCAAGGCGCTCAACGTGTCACGGCCGGCAGCAGCCAGAGGTCCCGGCGTCGCGCGGTACAAGGCCTGCAGCTGCGCCGTCAGCGCCGTGGTATCGCCGCCCAGCGCGAATTGTTCCAGCGATTGCAGTACGGTGGCTGCCGGCGCGCCGCGCAGCGCCTCCGGCATCGTCGCGCCCAAGGCTAAAGCCGCCAACGCGCTACTCGCTGTGGCGCTGCCATAACGGAGAAAGCGCCCCAACCAGCCGCCGGCGGCGATACCGCCATGCTCCATCAAATCTTGGGCCTCGAAATGCGACCGTGTCTCGTCTTCTGATCCGGCCGCGTGAATGATGGCCAGCTGCCCATCCTGATAGTAAGGATGTAACTGCTTGAGCAGCGGGTTGAGGCCGAAATAACCATTGAGCGGCAGCGCTTCTTTCTCCGCCACCGCGAGAAAGGTTCGCGCCGCGTAATAAGCCGGCTCCTGCACGGGTGCGACAAGGCTCAACCCATCGGCGGCACCGCGCAGAAACACCACCACCAGCGTCCGTTGTTGGTCGCCCTGACCGGTAATGAGCGCCTGTGCCGCCACGTCCCCCCCCCTCAGCAATACTGAAACGCCGGCGCCGCCAGCAGTAGAGCCAGACCGTTACCGGCCACTTGATAGGCTTGGCGTTCCGCTTCCGTCGGCAAGCGCCCCAGCGCCGCCGCCATCACGCCATCCGTGCCTCCGGCTTGCTGCTGTAAGGCTGCCGCATCCACTGTTGCATCCAGGCGTCCTTCCGTTAGCGCCACCGCGAAATTCCACCGCCACAACAACGTATTGAGCCAGGGTGCCGCTTCCTGCGGATAGCCGTCCGGTGTCGGATAATGGAACGGCGCGTGCCCCATACGCGTCAGATACTCCAGCAACGCAGGGCTGACGCGGGTATCCGCCTGCGTACAGCGCAACGCCGCCACGATATATTCGAAAGGCCGGCGCAATTTATTGCCGCGGCTATTTTGAAACGCCGCCGTGGCGAAAAGCGCGCGCAACGTTCTGGGAACATCGCCATCGCTGGCCGTAAAAGTGGCGGCGACGGCGTTGACGGCGTCAGGAGGCGGTTCATCGGCAATGAAACGGCGGCACAGTTTGGTCGCAATGTGATTGGCGGTGGCTGGATGCTTGGTAACAAGAGCCAACACCCGATCAAGATCACCGGCACCCAAACCGGCGGGAATGCTTTCCCCAAGCAAGGTTTTGGCGCCGTCATCGTGCATATCGGCGTTGAATTCTACGACACCTTTACGCAGTTGCTCTTTGCCGCGCACCGTCCAGCCGGTCAGGCAGCGCGCCACTTCCATAACATCCTGCTGCGTGTAGCCGCCATAGACGCCGAGCGTATGCAGCTCCAGCAATTCCCGCGCGTAGTTTTCGTTGGGTGGGCCGTTATCCTGCTTACGGTTCTCCCGCCCATCCAGATACCACAACATTGCAGGGCTGAGCGCAGAGGCGCGCAACAAGTCTGGAAATTTACCGAGCGCATGGCGGCGAATGACCTCGCGATCATCGGCAGCCTTCAGCCATTTGCATTCGCCTTTCGAGCAGTCGATATTAAAATGGTCCGTCCAGAACTGGACCATGACTTCATAAAGTTGCCGCCGCGAATAAGTGGCACGCAGCACCGTCGCGCGCAG
>CAYOGS010000330.1:0-2479 GCA_964403435.1 uncultured Rhodospirillales bacterium
GACACCAGTCTCATATGCTGAGATCATTGCGAGTTTGCTGCCTATCGGCGATCAGTATTATAAGTTTAGTAGATTGCTTGAAGAAATGGGTTTCACTTCTATTAAAGCACTCAATAATTCTCTAGAATCTTTGGTCACAGACAAAGAACTCAGTTTGCATAGAAGTATTCGTATCGATCTTGGCAAAGAGGCTTTTGCATATCCGTTCTGGCCCAGCGATCCATCTACAAGTGATGAATATATTTCTCCGTTTAGGTCTGCGTTGCTTGCAGACATGAGGAAGGATCGCGGCAGTTTATTGTTCAGGCCCAGAAGTTTGGAATGGGAAGCGCAACTGCGACACCGAGTTCAATCACAGCAGGAGTTCTTTGCTTGTCGTAAGCAGGAAGTAGAGAAATTTCTACCCTCGCCGCACAGCAGGCTGAAAGTTACACATGATGAAGCCAAAAAAATTGCTAAGTCTTTTTTGACAGATAAACTTAAGCCGTCTGGCTTTGCGCCGCTATCCCTTTCACCGAAGAGCAGTAGGATAATGCTCGCAAGGCATTTGTTTGAAGATTGGTGGCTGAAATTCATTGCTTTCAGTGACAAGTGGGATTGCACAGAATTTAGTTCTATCTACCAAGATGTTGTGCTCTTTGTTCCAAATGAGATCCAATTTGGCCTGCTGCTCTCTCAAGAAAAAAAGCAGAAGCCAGCCAGCACCCTAAAGGGTCTGCCGATACGTTATGCAGATTTTTCTCCTCTCGGTGATTTTTGGTTTTCAAGATACACAGATATGGACGCTGTTGGCATTCTTGGATATGTGAAGCTTTATGAGCTGATGGCTGAAGAACTTCAAAGCCGTCTCATTGATAGTCTTAAAAGACTATAGCTTCCCGTCGCATTCGTGAATCATCCAACCTTCGTGGAGTGAACGCCGCGATGGTTGGGGTTGTTATTCCGTGTTGAACTTCCCCCGGTTCACTAGACAATAGTTAAGGTCTAGAATGGAACCAGGAGGAAGACATGAAAGGCAAGCAAGATACGGCAGAATTTAAAGCTGAAGCGGTTAAACAAGTGATCGAAAAAGGTCATGCGGTCGTTGAAGTTGCGAAGCGGCTTGGCGTATCGGACAAGAGTCTGTACGTCTGGGTTAATAAGGCCAAGGCTGACGGAGCCATGCCCAGCAACCAAGATCAAGCTTTACGCGCCGAGAATACCCGTTTGAAAGCTGAGTTGAAGCGGACAACGGAGGAGCGCGACATTGTTAATAAGGCCGCAAGGTACTTTGCCAAGGTGTCCGGGTGAAGTACGCTTTTATGCGCTAGCATCTGGCTGAGTTCCGTTTGAGCAGTATGTGTCGTGTGCTCAAGGTCAATCGTAGTGGCTATTATGCGTGGCTCGCCAAGCCGGTGTCGGGGCGTGCGGGAATGGATGCCCGGATCATGGAACATATCCGCCAATCCTTTACCGATAGCCATGGCATCTACGGTAGCCCCCGCATTCACCGTGACTTGCGTGAGGCTGGGATACGGTGTGGCGAAAAGCGCGTGGCCCGCGACTAATGCACAGTGCCAAGCTGCGCTCAGTACGGGGTTATAAGCGACCACGCTATCGTGGCGGCAAGCCAGCAGTAATGGCTCCGAACCTGTTGCAACGACAGTTTACCCAAACGCGCCTAGACCAAGCGTGGGTAACGGATATTACCTACATCCGTACTTATGAAGGTAGGCTGTACTTGGTAATCCTCTTGGATCTTTACTCGCGCGCCGTGGTGGGATGGGCCATGCAAGCAACGATGACGACAGAGTTGGCCGTGAAAGCCTTGATGATGGCGATCACACGACGATGGCCTAAGAACCGCGTCATCGTCCACTCGGATCAAGGTAGTCAGTTCGGCAGCGATGCATTCACTCGTTGGTGCCGAGCTCACCGGTTGATCTCCGGCATGAGCCGTCGTGGCAACTGTCATGACAATGCTATTGCCGAGTCATTCTTCAGCAGTCTAATAAACGAGCGCATCAAACGGCGGATCTATACGACAGGTGCCGAGGCACAATCTGATGTGTTCGATTACATTGAAGGCTTCTATAATCGTACCCGCTGGCACAGCCATCTAGGCCTGCTGAGCCCGCTGGCGTTCGAACAGCTTCCAGTTGGAAGTTAAGAAATGTCTATAAAACCTGG
Source organism: uncultured Rhodospirillales bacterium (assembly GCA_964403435.1). GTDB lineage: Bacteria > Pseudomonadota > Alphaproteobacteria > UBA9219 > RFNS01 > JAGOHT01. Next base: position 2,170 of record CAYOGS010000330.1, read on the forward strand.
GGAAGCTCACACATCGCCCCCGCGCCCGCCCGACTTCCAGCGTATGAATGATGCCGCTGATGATGCGCCTGTCATCGACGCGCCGTCCTCGCGTATCGACCGACAATAAAGGCTCAAGTTTCGCCCATTGCTTGTCGTTCAGCCAAAACAATCCACTCATTCATTCCTCCTGCCGTTACCCACAGAACGGAATCACCAATCTCTTGTTTTGTTATTAACTCAATGGGTCTGGATCCAAATCAGGGTGAAGCAGCTTGCGCTGTTCCAGATCGTCTTCAATTTTCTTAAGATCCATTGTCTTAAAGATTTC
>CAYOGS010000331.1:0-2474 GCA_964403435.1 uncultured Rhodospirillales bacterium
ACATCTCCAAATTCGCATCCTGGTAGCCCTGCAAAGATGCCAACTGCTCTGCCTGCAGCACATCCTGCAGCAGGAACTTAATGTCTTCATACGGTGCATGATAGATGGGCATGTGAACTCCATAGTCTTTGTCGAACTAGGCTTGACTGTTAAAGAGTTATGAACAGCGCTTTAGTGTTTGGAATTAGACCATTCAACGAAGTCAAATGGTTTATACAGTTCATACACACCAACTATATAAGTAGAAAGTGGATGCTTATCACAATAGGGACTAACGAACATCTGCTCTTCCTTTATTGTCTGCGTCCTTAGATTGACTCCCGGCTTACCTGTATAAAGAGAAGACATATCTAGCCCACTCATAAAAGTTTCTGCCCCTCTAAAGAGTATTGATTCTGCTACTTCAGGATTATTGCGCTATCGGCAAGCAAACTCTCCGCATGTTCTGATACCAGCTCAATCAAAACTTTATCATAACATTTAATGGTTTTATCTACTTGTCAAAACTCTGTGAGCCAAGTGTGATCCATGTATAGCAGAATCGCTATTCAGCGTGGACTCCTTTATAGGGGTGTAGGTCAATCAGCACCGGCGATAAGGTACTGAAGGAACTGCCTCCCTTGATGGCGAAGTATGAATCCGCCGCGCTGGCAGGCAGCAAATTCGAAGGCCATACCGGCGATACGCAGCTACCGGCGGGCAAGCCGGAACCGTCGGCAATACAAACGGTCAAGCGCCAGCAGTTCAAGTTGTCATTGCGGGACAGGCAGGGCGGGAGTAACCTAAATGTGTTGAGTAATAGTCTTTTCTTTGCGCGGCTTTAACCTACGGGACGGCTCGAAGGACAATAAATGAATGCTCGGTGTTGTCTTGCTTTATATCGGCGCGGTCCTGATCATCAACGGGCTTTCATTGCTAGGGCTGGTCTCAAAGAAAGAGGCCATCATCATGAACATTTGCACGGGCGCCGTGTGTGTGGCGGCCTATAACGCGTTCGGGCTTGAGACCGATGTGTCCATCGGAAATGCTGCGCTGGGCCTGCTATTCGGCTTCACATACCTGTGGATCGCCTATAACTGTATCACTGATGCCGACGGCCGCGGCCTCGGATGGTATTTACCCTTCGTCGCCATGGTCGCGACACTTGTGTTTATGCTGGAATGGCAAGCCGCCGCGACGTTCGAGTTGCAATGGCTAGCGCTCAACTGTGCCGCCTGGTCCGTACTGTGGCTGAGCATCTTCGTCCTGAACGTGCTCGGCAAGAAACAGTCCCTCGCTAATCCCTTCGGCGTACTGGCCATCCTGCGAGGCATCGCGACGACCGCCCGTTCTCGGCTTCCTGCTGCAGGTGGGGAAGATAAAACAGGTTTAAGGATGCATTGGGCCATACGATGATAGGCATCATTAAAAACTGGTTCGCCGCACGGCAGAAGAAGAAAGAGGCGCTGGACATGAATCGCGCGGTCGCGGAGCGCGCGTGGCAGGCCTTCGCTGCCGTATATCCAGAGCGCATGATCCTACGCAACTGGCAACATCCGCCGGTGCAGGGCCGCGACGGTAGCCGCATCGTCTGCGTCATCTGGGATCACGCCGCCATTCCACCCGCGCGCAGCTGGTGGCGCGAAGGTGATGAGGGCTTTTCCGAGATTTCCCATGAAGAAGCGGCGCAGGTGATCAATGTGCCGGTGTGGAGGTAGCGCGGTAAATTGTATCTCGGAATGATAGAACATTTCTGGTTACCCAGACTACGGTCGCCCCCAATTATCATGAACTATTCAGACAGCATTCCTCTGCATCCGGAATCCTAGTTTCGTAGCGGCTTGCCGTTTTCCAGCATATATTCAATCCGCGCTTGGGATTCCGGCAGTCGTACCAAGGCGGCGAAGGCGTCGCGCTCCAGCTTCAGGATATCGGCCTCTGTCAATGGCGCCAGGAAGTCCGCATCTCCCCCAGTCAGGACGCCGGCCAGCGCCTTGCTCACCGTTACGTCATGTGGCAAGGCCTTGCCGAGCAGGCGGAAGCCGTCAATAGCGAGATTCAGCGCCGCACGGCCGCTGCGGCCGGGCAGGTTTAGTTTCGCTTCTTCGGGCAATTGATAATCCTTCGCCAGCTCCAGCACACGCTGCTTGGCGTCATGCAGTAGCCGGTCACGGTTCATGCTGATGCCGTCTGACGGGCGCAGATAGCCAATTTCTACCGCCTCAGCCGCCGATTTGGAGACTTTGGCGAGGCTGATGGTTTCAAACACCCCGGCCACTGGCGGTATCGGCCCGCCGAAGCGTTTTTTATTGCCAAAGGCACGCACCAGCAATTGTGTGCAGCCACCCCAGCCTGGCACGGCACCGATACCCACTTCCACCAAACCCGTATAAGTCTCGGCATGCGCCTGCACCGCCGCGCAATGCAGCAGGATTTCGCAGCCGCCGCCAAGCGCCAGATTGCTGGGCGCGCCCACGGTGGGGAACGGCGCGAAA
>CAYOGS010000332.1:0-2470 GCA_964403435.1 uncultured Rhodospirillales bacterium
GAGGTGGTCGCATTCCTGCCCACAATAAGATAACTTCGGCTTTTGCTTGCGGGTCTGAAAGTAACGTTGAATTATTGTAGAAGTAAATAGAGAAGGGGTGGTTCTCGATTGTAGACCAAATGAGCAAATCCGGATTGGTATGCAACTGAGCTGGTAATCCCATGCGTTCCAGTACTGGCACCAATTCTTGGCCTGAAAGACCGTCCTCACTGTCAAGGGTCTGCTTTTGCATGAATGCTATCTCTTGTGCTTGTTCTAGAATACATGAAGCTTTAGTGTGACTCAGGTTAATCCTATTACCTGGAATTTGCCAGTCAATGCAGCCCAGCGCCGAGACAACCCCAGCTTTGCTACAGGTTCGTGAATTAACCATGCGCTTTGGCGGGTTGCTGGCCGTTGACGGAGTGACGCTGTCGGTGCGGGCAGGGGAGATTACGGCCATAATCGGCCCCAACGGCGCTGGCAAGACCACATTGTTCAACTGCGTTACAGGTTTTTATCGGCCAGCCGAAGGGTCAATTGCTGCGCGACGCAATGACGGAACAATTGTGCAGCTTGCCGGATTACCGGCACATGAGATTGTTCGGCAAGCTGGTGTCGTGCGCAGTTTTCAGAATGTCAGACTTTTCGGTGCAATGACAGCACTTGAGAATCTGCTGGTTGCTCAACATGGAATGCTAATGACGGCCAGCGTGTGGAGCCTGGCAGGGCTACTGAAAATGGCGTCATTTCGACAGGCGGAACAGGTGGCGCTGACGCAAGCGAAGCGCTGGCTAGACCGCGTTGGGTTGACGACCGAGGCCAATCGGCCTGCTGCAGAATTGCCCTATGGAGCCCAGCGTAGGCTGGAAATCGCGCGTGCTATGTGTTTACAGCCGAGTTTGCTGTGTCTGGACGAGCCGGCGGCAGGTCTAAACCCCAATGAATCGGCTTCACTGGGAACACTACTTCGCGGCATTTTGCAAGATGAGCAATGCGCAATTCTTCTAATTGAACACGACATGAGTGTGGTTATGGAGATTTCAGATCATGTCGTAGTATTGGATTACGGCCGTGTGATTGCCGACGGCACACCGGCCGATGTGCGCGCCGATCCGGCTGTAATCCGTGCGTATCTTGGTGAGGACGCCGCTTAAAATTCAGCCGCAGGCTGCACAAGTGGTGGCGGCCATCGGCCAGACATTGCGGCGACTTGAGATGGAGTAATAGATCCATTGCCGCATTCCGACCATCTTCTCAATCGGCAACGGGCCATGAAAACCAGTGTTGGAGTTCAGAAACATGACGCCTTGGTTGCGCTTGAAGGGGTATTTTTTAGCCACTTCCACCTGGTGCGGAATGCGATCATTGGCGAACTGCTTGTCCACGAACAATCCAAAATCACCGCCGACCATACCTTGCTCAGCAGCATTGCTCATGAACAGCACACCACCAACCACGCGCCGAGGCTTGTCGCAATGCACGCCTTTGTTATATGTGCCGTCCATGGCCTGGAAATCGAAGCGGATGAAAAGGGCGTTGGGGTCGTCGGTTTCTGAAAGTGTCTGTGTATAACCGTCATCCCAATTCTCGATGTAATCCGTGAAATAGGCTTTGTCCGGATTTACTAGGCAGCCTTGGCGGCGCATGTCGTTTGCAAATATCTGGATGATGCTGGTGGCGAAATCCTCATTTAGAAATTTTTTACCCATTTCTCGCCAGCCGGGTTTGGCCATCTCGGCATCCCAGGCGGCATCACCACGATAATAATCATGCCCTGCCCGGCCAGTTGGGGTGCGTGGCATATCCGGAAACTTAACCTGCTCGAACACGGAAGGCGGCAAAAGTTCGGTAAGGTAGATATGCGGCGTGGGATCGTCAAAATATTGTATGTTCGGGTCCCGCGCCGACGAATGTTGCATGAAACCGCTGACAAAACTCTTCAACAACGTCTGCATTCCACGCATGATAACCTCCAACAAAGAATCGTAGGATAGATTGTTTCGTAAAGAGCTCCAGACGGCAAGAGCCGTGATGAAGGTGAAATGGGCATGTTGGAGTTACGGAATGTAACCGCCGGTTATGGTGCCATAACGGCGCTTTATGGAGTTTCACTGAGCGTTGCTGCCGGCGAAATTGTGACACTGATCGGCGCCAATTGGGCCGGAAAATCCACTTTGCTGATGACAGTCTGCGGGCGTCCGCGTGCGCGTGACGGTAACATTATGTTTGATAACATGGACATAACACAACTGCCGACCCATGTTATCATGCGACTTGGTTTGGCGCAGGCACCTGAGGGAAGGCGCATTTTTTCGCGACTTACGGTGTACGAAAATCTGCAGCTGGGCGCCTTGGTGGCAGGACCAAAAAGTTTCGCCGATGATCTGGAACGCGTTTATACACTCTTTCCGCGGCTGAAGGAACGAGCGGCACTACGGGGGGGCACGCTTTCGGGTGGCGAGCAGCAGATGTTGGCTATTGGCCGCGC
>CAYOGS010000333.1:0-2467 GCA_964403435.1 uncultured Rhodospirillales bacterium
GTAATGAGACCATGCGCTAGATTTCAGGAGACGCAGGCGATTGTCAAACGAAGAAATAAATCGGTCGATTGATTAGAGAGGAAACCGGAAGCGTTGTTTCTTCATTGGCACGGCTGGTGGCAGGAGTACGTCCAGCGCCCCTTCTGCAATAGCCAGCAACACGCCGCCTTTGAGCTCACTGTCGGTGAGCTCAAAGGCCCAAGCAAGGGCCGCAGTTCCATTTCCAGCCTTGCTGTATGCTCTAATCATTGCGGGGTACATTTCTAGCTTGATTGATTTTCTGACGTCGACTTCTGAATACCTCTGCGCCATAGGAAGCTCTCTCACCTGGTCCAAAACAAGATTTTCGACCTTCAGGGCAGCAGCAATGTTCCCCATGGTCCCAAGTGCTTCCACAATTGCCATAAGTGCCTGATGGCGCATGGGAGCCTCATGGGCCTCTTCGTCGTTCGGCAGCGAGGAAGCTACTTTGAGCGCCTCCTCTTCATTGCCTACCAGCACCGACGTTCCGGCACAACGAATCAAAGCCCTCACTCGGAGCCATCGGTTTTTTTCCTCCTGAGCCGTTCGATAGGCAATCCTCAGAGACTTCCTAGCACCCACCCTATTTCCTGCGAGAGCTTGAACCCGCGCAATCTCCTGAATGCCAATGGCACGCTTCCAGCGTGCTGAAATCCTGTGGGCCAGCTTAAGTGCCGGTTGCATTTCCCCTCTAGTTGCCTGAATATTCGCCACATCGAGAGATGCATCGTCGTATGCCCACTCGCTGGCAATCTTTTCGACGGTGACCATCGCATCTTCAACAGCGCCTTTTTCAGCTTGTATCAAAGCAATGTCCCAGTAGGCATTGATTTGCTTCTCTTCCTCCACGATCGATCTCGCGGTCTTGATACCACCAGTGAAATCGCCTCCGCGAGCTTGAGCCACAGCAACGTTTCCAAGACTTTCGGATCGCGAAGCCTTATCTGTGATCGAACGAGCGGTGTGCAGTGCACCCTGCACATCACCGGCAATTGCTTGACCATGTGCAATTCGAGCCATACCACGGGCTCGCTGCTCGGCATCTACAATCGATTCGACAATCAGTTTCGCGCCATCATAATCTTTGGTCGTTGCCTTTTCTTCGGCAAGGAGAGCCAGGAGAAGAGCTTTTGACTCAGCTGCCTCTTCGACGCTGAAAAACGACTGCACCTTCGTCGCACCGTGGATGTCACCGACGTCAACACGCGCCCGATGCACTGCCCACAGAGCGGATTCTTTCGTGAAAAGACTTCCGAATCTACCTTTTGGCAATCTGTCGATAGCGACGGCTGTCTGAATTGCCTCGTCTACATCGCCGGCCTTCGCTTGCGCGTCGGCAATGAACTGCAAATGCCGACTGGCATGATGAGCGTCAGGTGTACTGACGACGTGCTCACGAGCCTGCCTCAGAATTTGACGAACATCGTCAAGGCTAAGATTATCCGCTAGCGTTATGGTGGGCTGGCAAATGATGAACACTGTCACCAGCAGCTGCACGACTGCTCTGACGATTTTTTGCGCCATGGGCACAGGGTTGAGGAAGGAGGCAGGATTGTCAAGCAGCCGCAGTAAAACTGGCAGAAGAAACTACAGTGGTCGACTAAGTTGCAAGGAGTGATGGAAGGTTTTACTGCGGGACAGTCAAACAACCTGCGCTTGAAATTGCACCACGGAGGGCAATATACCAGCGGCACAAAATGATCATCCAGCAAGTCCGGAACGATCGAGAACGCAGCTGGGGACCCTGTTCAGCTGCCAGATTACATGAAGGGGGGCAGCGGGGAATACACGACCGGCATTCCCAACAGTCGCTCCAGCCATCCGGCCATATGGTCCTCGCCTAACGGAGCGCGATTGAGCCGCGCCTCTAATTGAAACCCGCCGGCTGTGCCCACAATCCCGATAATGGCCGAGGCATCTTCCCCCTCAGGCATCAATTCCTGAGTCTGGAACTCGCAGAGGGTGCTGTAGAGACGACCCTGCGGCGCGATGGTCTCCAGAACTTCCGGCAATTCCTCCAGCGCGCAATGCACGGAACAGCGGTAGACCGTTCGGGCACCCGGTTGCACCGCGGCAAAAGCCTCTAACGCCTGTTCTGAAAATCCGGTGAGATAGGCCCGCACGCCGGCCGGCTGCGGCGCAAAGGTCGCGGCCAACCGGCTCGCCGGCACGAGAAATTCATAGGCGTCGAGCGAGTTGTATTCGAACTGACAGGGCCCGAAGGCATCCGGCCAGGAACAGAAAAACGGGGTCGCCGGGTCTGCGGGCGTCAGGACAAGGTTCCCCTTGTCGACGGAGGTTTCTACCGGCAGATCCAGCAGGGCGATGGCATCGAGAAAGATGGCTCGCCGCTCATCCACCCATTCGACCCGTCGCGCATCCTCCCGCGTTTCCCCCGGCGTCACCACCTCCTGCGTATGCAGGCGTACCCGGATAAAGGCATGGG
>CAYOGS010000334.1:0-2465 GCA_964403435.1 uncultured Rhodospirillales bacterium
CTTTATTCCCTGCCACACTATCGCTGGCAGCGGAAAAACCGTCATACCGCGCCGGCCGTGGACACGCCCCTGTTGCGCGCCCTGCAAGGGTTGAGCATCAAATCACAAGAGCGCGGCGCCAATCCCCGCTTGCCCACCACGCGCCCAGCCGAGCCGCACTTTGGCCGCCGGGAACGCGTGCAAAATTACGGGCGGGAATAGCCTGCTTAGGCTGCGGCTGCGGCGTCCATTACCGCAGCTGCCGCACTCTTCATCACCGACTGAATGCCATTTTCCATGGCGGCAGCCGAACTGTACATTTCGCTGCGTCCGATGACCTGGCCATTGGCGGCCTTAAGCACAAAGTATGGTTCGCTATTCTTGCTCATTTTATGCTCAAAACGATCCGCCTGCTCGGCATTTTTACGCACTGAAGCGATTCCTGCTTCCGCTGCGGCACGGCTCTCATAAACTTCACTGGTCAAAATGACTTGGCCGTTGCTGGCTTTGAGGTTAAAACTATATTGCCCTTTCGCATTGCTTTTCAGTTCGAATTTAGCGGCCATGGCGCTCCTCCTCATCAAGGGTGTTGATTAACGGATTCTTCATAACATAGCGCGCTCTCGGCGGCCAATCTTGGATTAAGGACATACCGGCGGTGCAGCAAGTTTTGTGCGTCTGCTCAGATAATGTCTTGCGCTATATGAAAAAATACGGCGCGCTCATACAATCTTAACTTTATCCTCAGACTTTTGTGGCATATTGGCAACATGGGCTTGACCCATGGGAAAGCCGTCTTGTTACGGCATCGTAACAGGATTTGCGTCTAGAACCCCGATGGGTCAGTCCGTGGCAGGAGGCCATCATGACTGGTCATCGGGACCGTCGGATCATAATTGGGTTCGTATCGGTGTTACTGAGTATGGCGGTACCATCGGTTGCCTCTGCAGCGCGCGAGCATCCGCTGCAAAACCCCGATACGGAGCAAGTAAGCCAAAGCTTCGGCACCAATGACAGCAGCACGATACGCAGCCTAACCGTCGCACAGCTCCAAGGGCTGGCGGCACAAAAACTCAATCAGGACATTATCACGCGGCTGTTCGGGCCATTGCCACAGTGGCTACAGCGCATCGAGGTCACAGGCAATTTCGACCGGGACGGCTGGCGCGGGCTGGAAATTATGACCGTGCAACCACTCTGGCGCAATGAAAGCCAGGATAAAATCGTCTTCACCCAATTGAGTCTGACCAATTACCGCATGTTCGACCGCCAGCGTTTCGCGGGCAATGCTGGTCTCGGCTATCGCCAGCTGGCGCTGGATAACAAACTAATGTTGGGCGGCAATCTCTTCTATGATTACGAGTTCCTGCGCGGCCACCAACGGCTCGGTATCGGCTTAGAAGCGAAGCATGGCCCGCTCGATTTTTCCACCAACGGTTATCTGGGCTTGAACCAACGCAGCTTAGGCGACGGCAGCATCGAGCGTGTGCCCAACGGGCTTGATGTCGAACTGGGCACACAACTGCCCTACCTGCCCTGGGCTAAAGTCTATGGCAAATACTATGTCTGGGATCACAAACTAGCAGACAAGAGAGTGCGCGGGGCGCAGGCCAGCGCCGAAGCCAATTTGCACCGGTACCTAAGCGTTGAAGGGGGCGCGCGACACGATGTCGGCGGCAAGACCGAGGGATTTCTCATGCTTCGCCTCAAACTGAACCGCGAGACGCTGCCCGGTCTGTTGGAAGGAGCGCCGTTGCTAGCGGATAAAGCCTTCGCGACGCGCGATCTGCACCAAGCCATGCTCAGCAAGGTACGCCGTGAGAATCGTATTATCCTGGAACGTAGCCAATCCCTTACCGCCGGCAGCGGCCTTACCGTTACGGTCAGCCGTGGCCATTAGGAGTGACGCCATGCAACGTCTTTGCCTAACCACCACCTTCTTGCTGCTTAGCGGCACAGCCTTGGCCGGCGGCTGCCCCCCAGCACCACCTGACAGCGATTTGCCACCCTGTTGTGCCACAACAGATATGAGTGGCGGTGGCCGTTGCGCTGCGCCAGCAAGGCAATATCAGCTTACATTACACAGCATCGGCTTTGAACGCAGCGACGGCAGTGTGTTACGTTTTGGCAGTCCACGACTGTTTGATGCCGCGGGCGTCAGCGCCGGCACTGTGGTGGGAACATTCCTGTCACGCATTAGTCTGCCGCCGGGCAGCTATCAGGCCGTGCTGCCTGTATTGAACCAGCAGGTATCTTTAAGTGTCAACAGCTTGACGGCAGAGGGCCGCCGCTGCACCGGGAACCTTACCACTCCCATCAAATCCGCTAACGACAGTCCCTACCCGGCCTGCGGCGCCGGCCAACCCGATGCAAGCAGCAGCATCTGCCAAAGCGGCGGGCTGCTAAAATTGCGCGACAGTAGCCTTGGCCTCATGACTGTCAGTACCGAACAAAGCCTGGCGCTGGATTTACGCATTGATGTTAAT
>CAYOGS010000335.1:0-2452 GCA_964403435.1 uncultured Rhodospirillales bacterium
ATTCGTGTGCTCATTGCAGGGGTTGACGTCATCCATTCCTGGTATGTGCCGGCGCTGGGCGTACAGAAAGCCGCGATGCCGGGGAGGCTCAACGAGACGTGGATGAAGGCCGATCGCGCAGGCGTCTTTTATGGCCAGTGTACCCAGATTTGCGGCATAGGGCATGGTTATATGCCGATCGTGGTTGAGGCGGTGGCGCCCGATCGTTTTGAGGCTTGGATCAAAGAACAAAGGGCAGCGAGTAACGCGCAGTAAATGAGTTGCGATAGGTTGTATGGAGTTATGTAATGGCACAGGTAAAACACGCAGCGCATGATCATGCGCCTCATGCGGATGCCCATTTGGCGTTAGGCTTTTTTCAACGCTGGTTCTGCTCGACGAACCATAAGGATATCGGCACGCTCTATCTGATTTTTGCCGTTATGGGCGGAATTATCGGCGGCGCCTTTTCGGTATGGATGCGCATGAACCTGCAACATCCCGGCAGCCCGTATGTTGCAGACGGCCAGCACTGGAACGTCATCATCACGGCGCACGGCCTCATCATGGTGTTTTTCACAGTGATGCCAGCCGTCATCGGCGGTTTTGGAAACTGGTTCGTGCCGTTGATGATCGGTGCTCCGGATATGGCTTTTCCGCGCTTAAACAATATCAGCTTCTGGCTCATGGTACCGTCCTTCGCGCTCTTGCTGGGCTCGGCGCTGGTTGGAGATGGGGCGGGGACGGGATGGACGATTTACCCTCCTCTCAGCTCAAGTGGGCAGAGTGGGCCTTCCGTGGACATGGCTATCCTATCGCTGCATCTCGCCGGCGCATCTTCCATCCTCGGTGCGGTGAATTTCATCACCACAATTTTCAACATGCGTGCTCCAGGCATGACGTTGCACAAAATGCCGTTGTTCGTTTGGGGTGTGCTTGTCACGGCGTTCCTACTGCTGCTGTCTGTGCCGGTGCTGGGCGGCTGTATCACTATGCTGCTGACCGACCGCAATTTCGGCACTAGCTTCTTTGATCCCGCTGGTGGCGGCGACCCGCTACTGTTCCAGCATTTGTTTTGGTTCTTTGGACATCCGGAAGTTTATATTATGATCTTGCCGGCTTTCGGGATCATTAGCCACATCATCTCAACCTTCTCGCGCAAGCCGATTTTTGGCTATCTCGGCATGGCCTACGCCATGGTAGCCATTGGCTTCATCGGCTTCGTCGTGTGGGCGCACCATATGTATACGACCGGCCTGGCGGTCGATACGCGAGCCTATTTCACGGCCGCGACGCTGATCATCGCCGTACCCACCGGCATAAAAATCTTTTCGTGGATAGCGACCATGTGGGGCGGATCCATCAGTTTCAAAACGCCGATGCTGTGGGCGATGGGGTTCATCTTTCTGTTCACAGTCGGAGGCGTAACCGGTGTGGTATTGGCCAATGCAGGGATTGATACGGTCTTGCACGATACCTATTATGTCGTGGCGCATTTTCATTATGTCCTGTCACTGGGGGCTGTATTTGCCATCTTCGCCGGGTACTACTACTGGATTGGTAAGATGTCCGGGCGGCAATATCCGGAATGGGCGGGTCAACTGCATTTCTGGCTGACTTTTATCGGCGTGAACCTGACTTTCTTCCCCATGCATTTCATGGGAATGCAAGGGATGCCACGGCGTGTTCCGGACTATCCTGAGGCTTACCATGGTTGGAACACTATTGCGTCGTACGGCTCCTATATTTCTTTCGGTGCGACCATCTTCTTTGTAATTGTGGCCATCTACACGCTGAAGTTTGGTAAGAAAGTCGGCGCCAATTACTGGGGTAATGGCGAGACGCTGGAATGGACGTTGTCGTCGCCGCCGCCGTTTCATCAGTTCGAGACACTGCCGAGGATGCGCTGATGGCATTCTCTAGTGTTGGGACGGCTACTGGTGAGTTGATTGCCGCGCCGCTGGCGACGCCAGCGGACTACGTAGCGTTACTGAAGCCCCGAGTCATGTCACTGGTAGTCTTTACCGGTTTTGTCGGTATGGCAGTAGCGCCGGGGACTATTCATCCCGTGCTTGGTGCCATCGCCGTGCTGTGCATCGCGCTCAGCGCCGGTGGCAGCGGCGCAATCAATATGTGGTATGATCGAGACATTGACGCTGTGATGACGCGGACGCAGCGCCGGCCGATTCCGGCCGGTCGTATCGCACCCACCGCCGCGTTGGAGTTTGGCACGGTTTTGATTGTGGCGGCCGTGTTGCTCATGGCCTTGGCAACCAACTGGGTAGCAGCTGGGCTGCTGGCGTTCGCAGCGGCATTCTATGTTTTCGTGTACACGATGGGGCTGAAACGGCGCACACCTCAGAATATCGTGATTGGTGGTGCCGCTGGCGCGTTTCCTCCGATGATCGGCTGGGCGGCGGTGACCGGCGATGTCAGTCTCGGTGCTGCGCTCCTCTTCACCATTATCTTCTTG
>CAYOGS010000336.1:0-2451 GCA_964403435.1 uncultured Rhodospirillales bacterium
AGTCAAAACCATCATCTGCGCGCGCAAGACCGGGGGGGCAGCATGATCGAATTGCTCAACTACCGGGAACAAGAACGCGTTGCCGCATATGTCGAACAGGCCTCGGCAACCCATGACTTCCTGCAACGGCAACGGGATTTGTCACCGACGAATCCGCAGGTCAATCGAGTCTTATCGGCCTTCGTCGGCGCGACCATGCAAAAACGTTCCGCCAAGGAAGTCCGTACGATTCTGAACATGCCGCGCATCCAGGAAATCGCGCCTGGGCTACGTCAGTTGGCGGGAAAAGCTGAATACGAAATGGAATGTTTTGCCGCTGCTGCAATGGCTGGACATAAGAAAATAACGCCCGAAACGGCGCCTTACGCATCGTTCGATAATTTTATTTACCGGCAGAACTATGAATCACTTATCGATTTGGAAATTACCGCATTGCGGAGAAAGGGGAGACAACCGCCCTTAAATCGTAAAACTCAAAGCGTAGCTTTTGTCGGCGCGGGGCCGCTGCCGATGAGCGCGATTCTGTTTCATCAACGCACCGGACATCCGGTGACCTGCATCGACAGCGACGAGAAGGCGTGCAATCTGGGGCGGCAACTGATCCATCATCTGGCAGCGACCCAACCGGCCCGTTATGCCGGGTTGCCGGGACGGATTAACTTCGTCCATGCCGACGGCGCGGCACATGATTACGTTACTCATCCCGTCGTACTCGTGGCCAGTCTGGTCGATGGCAAGGATGCTGTCCTGATGCAGATTGTAAATACCAGCCGGACGGGAGGACGCTTCCTTATCCGCACCGCCAAAGGCCTCAGCACGTTGCTCTATAAGCCGCACGATATTATCGCCGGTCTGGAGGAATATAATGTCTATCCATTGCATCAGACCAAGGCGGATCATCTGACGATCAACACCAGCGTATCGTACTATTTCCCGCCCGGAAAAATGTGGCAACGCAATCGTATTGACGCGCAATCGGCTTCTGAAGCAATGCCCGGATATGCTGCTGACCTCACTGGCATGCAATCAGCGCGTCGCCCACGTCGCCGCCATACGCCGGGGTTGGATGTATCTATCTGACCAAGGGCATATTCACAATCCGGCATTGCCGCCAGACCGATAGGCTAAGCCTAATGAAAATTCCGCCAATTCTACTTCTTGGCGACATACAAATAACTAGCGAAGGAAATAAAATGCAGAAAAAAGAGTTGGGCGGTGACGTGAACCCAGCGCAACTAAACGTAATCGAGATGTCGATGCTGACTGAAACGTCTCCGGCTTCACTGGATACGGGTTACCGCACTATGATGGTGGTACGCCACACACCCGTAGGAACTGAACAAGAGCGCACCGCGGTCGCTAATGTGTTTAAGCAGATTGCCGCACTGAGACATCCCGCCGATCAAATTATAGGAATTGATTTTAACCCGAAATATTAGCCGCTCGATATGCTGCAGACTATGCAAGATCGCTGGAGCAAGGGCAGGATGCGTGACGTGATCGACATTACCGGCACGCACACCCTCGTGGGCAACTTCGACTACCGCCCATACGGTGTTGTCGCCAGAAGCTGGGTGCGCGAAATTATGATCTAAGACGAGGTTGTAACGCTTGTCTGTGACAGCGCCTCATTCGCAAGCCTAGTTGCCGCCAAAGGTCAAATTGATGGGCAAAACCAAGTGCCCAGATTCAGGGAGGTGATTGGTGGACCGTACGCGATAATTCTGGGCACCTTTGGGAACTTGTTATTGCTCTTAGTTCAAACTAACTCTTCCACAGCGTCCTGAATTACCCATGGAACTGCATCTGCCTGATAAACAACGAATCTTGTACACCGATGACGTCACTGTAAGCTACAACGGCTTTCGTGCGACCAAGTCAATAAGCGCAGACGTGCCAGCATGGGCTGTGCCTTCGGCTATTTGCGCCTCGTATGATTGCAGGGCGAGGAATTCAAAATCACTGAAACTCTGCCGCAGTAAATCATCTGTATACAGGTTTTCAACATCCGAGGGGCCGCCTGTACGGAATTTAAGTTGTTGTGGCGTGTAGCCGTGCAGGAAGATTAGGCCGTTCGGTTTGAGGGCGGCTTTCATAGCAGCAAATATTCGGCCCTGCTCTGGTGGTTTTGAGAATTGCATAAAAATACCAATGACATAGTCATAAACAGCTTCTGGCCAATGCCAATTCACAACGTCGCATTGCTCAAGTGTTAGCGTGACGCCACGTTCAGCCGCGAGCAGATCGGCCTGTTCAAGCCCTACAGATGAGGTATCGATTGCGTGAACGTCAATTCCTTGCTCTGCGAGCCAAACGCCGTTTCGCCCTTCGCCGTCCGCTACACAGAGAGCCTTTCTGCCTGAGGATAGGAATTGAGCATGCTTTATCAAGAATTGGGTTGGTTCTTTGCCAAAAAGATAGTCGCGTGAGTTGTAGCGTTCATTCCAATCC
>CAYOGS010000337.1:0-2432 GCA_964403435.1 uncultured Rhodospirillales bacterium
TGGTGGGTCATTGGTGGGTCATTATTGGCAGGTGCTTACACGATTCTACCCGGTGCGAGCGCCAGAAAATCTTCGCCGTTCAACTCGCAAAAAAATCATTCAATCTCGTACCAAGCATGGCCTACTGAGATCTGTCGCGGCGATCGCCAGTGCCTATGGGCGAATCCGCATTACGGCGGGCTAGTGCAGGTGGATGGTGAAAACTCTTCCTGCCGGGTTGGCGCAGAGCGCAAATCCGCTGGCTTGATCGAAGCGACACGTTGGCGCGGTGCCACCGTAACTCAGGGCTGTCGCCTGACCAGCACAGCCTCCGACTACTCGGAGGATATCGTGCGTCAAAAAACTTGTAATCAATCTCACGCTGGCCGTCTGGTAGGCGGCGCTGCTGACCTAGTTGCCAGCTTGCCGGATTATGCCTTAATCGGCGCGGCAACAATGCTCCAGCTATACGGCGTTAAAGGCAACGCAACCCTCTATCGCTGGGAGCGCGCAGGCTTTATTCCACCGTCTCGCAAAATCAGAGGCAGCTCGCAGCGGCGCTGGGTTGTCGGCGAGGTACGGGCTGCGCTTTGGGCTGTCGCCAGGGGCAATCCAAAGGAGGCCGATCATGCAGCGGCCTAAAAAGGACGACGTCCGGTATGAAAGAGCTTGGCGCCAGGGAAAAGCGGCACACGTGGAGAACATCAATGCGTGTTGCGCAAAGCTTGCCACTAAGGCGGATCAAATTGCCGCAACCATTCCGTATCTTTCTGCGCGCGAGGCCAGGAAAGCCGCTATTGGTGAGTTCCTGGCAACGTGGCTGCAGATCCTGCGTGGTGAGTGGGTTGATGTCGGAGGCTGCCCATGAGCATCAGGATAATGTCAAAAGTGTGGGACGCATTTCCCGGTGGCGGCTCGGATTTGCTTGCACTGCTTGCTTTGGCGGACTGGTCCGACGACGAAGGGCGCTGTTGGCCGTCTATGGCGTCGATCGCTCGACAAGACTCTCAAAACGGAGCGTCATCCAAGAAGGCGCGGAATGCACTACTATTCGAATGCGCCGTCTCGCGCTGTGAATAGATGGGCAGCTGTCAAGAGCCCAGGCTTGAACCGCTTCCTAAACTCATGGTCCATAAAGTCATCGGTAACATGAGCGTACGTTCGAAGGGTCGTCTCCATGTTGATATGCCCAAGTTGGCGTGCGACCACAATGGGCGGAGTTCCGGCGCGCAGCAGAAGCGAGGCATAGGTGTGCCGGAGGGAGTGGAAGACAAAGGACTTAGGCAACTTGAGTTGCTGCGCTACTTCTTTGAAATGAGATGCCACGTAGCCTCTGGTCCACGGCCAATCGTGATTACGACGGATGAGTGGGCTGTCATTGTCCCTATCTTCGGCAATGGCCTTGAAGAAGTCGTACCCTTCCTCGGGAAGCGCGATGGTTCGGCCGCGATAACATTTGACCGGCCGGACGTAGATCGCGGCTCGACTTCTGTCGATGTCGCCAACCCGCATCTGGAAGAGTTCAGACAGGCGACACCCGGTGTAGAGAGCGGCGAGGAAGAGCCGCTTGAACTCGGGCTTAGCAATGTCAATCAGCCGCCGAGCCTGTTCCCATGTGAGGATGTCAACCCTTGCCCGGTTGACGGACGGGAAGAGCTTGACGTGCCGCCAGGCCACGTTACTGTCGATCTTGCCGTCTCCGAAAGCGTGGTTGAGCGCCGAGCGGAAGTCGGTGAAAACCTGGTTGGCACTGATGCGCCGTTTCCGGCGCAGCTCTGGGGAGAGTTTCCGCGGATCCACTTGGGTCAGGCGGGTACCGCCCACCCTATGAAGGACAGAGGACTCCACGAACAGCAAAAGTGACCTGCAATGCTGGGGGGTTAACTCGTCACAGGGGATATGTCCTAGGAGGGGCACTGTGTAGACGTTGGCGCGCGACACCGAGGAATGGAAGTTCTGACGGGCGCGGAAGTCGAGCTTCCATTGACAATAATCTTGCATCGCATGAGCCACGGTATAACGATCTCCGATTGGGCACACGTTCAGCGAGGATCGCCAGCCGAACTGCCTAGCCTCCACCCGAATTGGAATGAACTCAGGCGACTCGAACCACTGAAGAGCCTTCTCCTTCGCCTGTTCGAAGGTGAGAATCTTGAGGCCATCTGCAACTCGCGTGTCGTCGGCCAATGCCATGTTGCGTTCCCGGTAGGAACTGCCGACTGTCACCCTTAGTCTGGCTACCCAGCGGCCACCACACTTAGGGGTGCGCCGGTAACCGAAGGCACGACCCCAAGCTAGAATGACGTAATAGACCTCCCATTTAGGCGGGATCGACTTCCTGAACTCACGATCGGACAGCTCCGACTCGGAGTAACGGTGTGTGAACATAAACCCCTCCTTCGTTTACTGCTGGTTGTCAACGATCAGAACGGAATCTATCTTGGGTGTATGGC
>CAYOGS010000338.1:0-2429 GCA_964403435.1 uncultured Rhodospirillales bacterium
GTGTCGATGAATGTTAAACGCCTGATGGATTTGGGCTGTTATCGCGGCTTGCGCCACCGCAAGGGACTGCCGGTGCGCGGACAACGGACGCACACCAATGCGCGTACGCGCAAGGGGCCGGCGCGGCCCATCGCCGGCAAGAAGCTGGCCACCAAGAAATAACATTCAGCAAGGATAAATCATGGCAAGGCAAGAGAGCGCGAAGGCCGCAACGGCCGCCCGTACCAAGCGCAAAGAACGCAAGAACATCGTGGCGGGCGTGGCGCACGTCAACGCCAGCTTCAATAACACCATCATCACCATCAGCGATTCGCAGGGCAACACGATCGCCTGGAGCGCCGCCGGCGGCGTCGGCTTCAAGGGATCACGTCGTTCCACGCCCTATGCGGCACAGTTGGTGGCAGAGGATGCTGGCCGTAAGGCCATGGATCATGGCATGCGGACGCTGGAAGTGGAAGTGAAGGGGCCAGGTGCCGGGCGCGAATCAGCGCTGCGCGGCTTGCAGTCCGTTGGCTTCCAGATCATGTCCATCCGCGATGTGACTGGCATTCCGCATAATGGCTGTCGGCCGCCCAAGCGTCGCCGCGTCTAAGATTTGCCGTTATGAGCGCTATGCCGTGGCATGGCGCAACCCTCTGTGTAGGAGACGAGTATGCTACAGAAGAATTGGAAATCATTGATTGCTGGCACCAAGTCGCTGCATGCCAGCGGCGACCAGCACCGTAAGGCCACCATCGTGGTGGAACCGCTCGAGCGCGGCTTCGGCATGACGCTGGGCAACGCGCTGCGGCGTGTTCTGTTGTCCTCGCTGCAAGGTGCGGCCGTGACGGCGGTGCAGATTGAAGGTGTTTTACATGAATTCTCCTCCGTGCCCGGTGTGCGCGAAGATGTGACGGATATCATCCTCAACATCAAGTCGCTGGCGCTACGGATGCATAGCGAAGGCCCGCGTAAGATTCGTGTGCGTGCGCAAGGTCCCGGCGAAGTCACCGCCAAGCAGATCGAGCTGCCCTCTGACGTCGAAGTGCTGAATCCCGACCTCGTGCTGTGCACGCTGGACAAGGGCGCTCATTTCAACGTTGAGATGACCGTGGAGACGGGCAAGGGCTATATCCCAGCCGCAGCCCTACGCAAGGAAGACCAACCCATCGGCCTTATTCCGGTTGACGCGCTGTATAGCCCTGTCAAAAAAGTTGGCTTCAAAGTAGAGAATAGCCGCGTCGGCCAAGTGACGGACTACGACAAGCTGTCCGTCGAGGTGCAGACTAATGGCGCGGTGTCTCCGGACGATGCGGTGGCTATTGCTGCCCGCATTCTGCAGGAACAGCTGCAAATGTTTATCCACTTCGAAGAGCCGGTGGCGGCAGCGCGCGAAGAGAGCGCGGAAACTGCGCTACCCTTCAACCGCAATCTGCTGAAGAAGGTGGACGAGCTGGAACTTTCGGTGCGCGCTTCCAACTGCCTGAAGAACGACAATATCGTTTACATTGGTGATTTGGTGCAGAAGACCGAGCATCAGATGATGAGCACCCCGAATTTTGGCCGCAAGAGCCTGAACGAGATCAAGGAAGTGTTGGCCATGATGGGGCTGAGCCTCGGCATGGAGCTGACCAATTGGCCACCTGAGAATATCGAAGATTTGGCCAAGCGGCTGGAAGAGCCGTTCTAAGCTGAACCATTAGGCGGGTGTGGCATGAGGCCGTGCCTGTCGCCGTTCGTTCTCGGTACCGCTTTGGCGGCACGAGGCGAGTCGGCAATATAACCGAGTGCGCGCGCGCATTCATGCTTGTAGGAGAAAAAACATGCGTCACGGAATGTCCGGCCGTAAACTTGGCGTCACTAGTTCGCATCGCAAGGCGATGTTTAGCAACATGGCTTCAGCTCTCATCAAGCATGAGCAGATCAAAACCACACTGCCCAAAGCCAAAGAGCTGCGCGGCGTGGTTGAGCGCCTGATCACCATGGGCAAGAATGGCGGCATCGCCAACCGGCGCCGAGCCTTCGCCCAGTTGCGTGACGATGCAATGGTGACCAAACTCTTTGGCCCACTGGCCGAGCGTTACGGCAAGCGCCCCGGCGGCTATACCCGCGTGCTGAAGGCCGGCATACGCTACGGTGACGCTGCGACTATGGCCATCATCGAACTTGTTGACCGCGACCCCGAAGCCAAAGGCCAGGACAGCGGACCCGTGCTAGGGCAAGACGCTGCCAATCAGACGGATGCGGAAATGGACGCCGCGAAGGTCTAAAGACAAATTCCTATGACAAATAGAAAGCCCCATGAACTTGCGTTCATGGGGCTTTTTTGTCACAACCTTAACGGCTAGATTCTCAATTATAATCCTGTCCAATTGGCTGCTAACACAGGATCGAGAATGTCCCTTTGATCAGATGTAAGAGTAGTTGTGCTAGGAAAAGCCATTCCTGCC
>CAYOGS010000339.1:0-2425 GCA_964403435.1 uncultured Rhodospirillales bacterium
TGGGAATGGAGCGGTGCACCGTGGCGCGTAGGTTGGTTTTGGTGATGAGTAGCAGGCGCGGCTCCTGCATAAAGGCCTGCACTTCCGGCGGCTGTGCCGCCAGGTCACGCAGATTGTTGAAGACGAATACATTATCTTGCCGCAGGATGCCGAGGCCGCTGCCCGGCGTGATGACGAGTTCAAGCCCGTGCTTCTGTTGTTTTAAGTCTATCGTGCGGTAACCCAGAAAAGTGAAATTGTTATCGCGCAGCCAGTGCAAGAACTGCCGACACTCAGCACTGTCCGCGGCCTGTGGGTCCGGCACGGCGGCAATTTCGGTCGTGACGTCGTCGATGCGGGAGAGCATCGGCTGCCAATCGGCCACGGCAGCACGAACATCGGCATAGACCTTATGTAAATGCTCTGTCAGGACTTTGAGCTGCTGCGGATCACGGATCTCGTCGCATTGTATATGTGTGCAGGATTCGGCGATGCCATCCGCTGCGCCTTGGCTAAGTACATCCTGCAACTGGCCGGAACCGTCGCGCCGCACGCGTAGGATCGGGTGGATAACGCGATGCACGGCAAGACCAAAGTGGTTGATGGCGCCCATTGTCGAGTCAATGATGAATGGGCAGTCCTCCTGTACCACATCCACCACGGTGCAGTTGGCCTTCCAGCCATTCTCAGCCTCGGTTGGGTTATAGACGCGCAAGAGAACCTGGCGTGGTTTGCGCTGTTGCATGAAGTGCCAGAAATTTTGGGCGATGGTCGCGCGCCGTTGGTTCGTCAGGTCGGCGTCGTCCTTAGCGTCAATGTCACGAAACAGACGGCTAGCAAAATTACGGCCGGCCGCTTTGGCGTCCGTTTTGGGGGCTTTGCTGGTGGCTGGTTTGGCAACAGACGTGCGAGCCATAATGAGTCCTCGGCTAAATTTGCCAGCGGTAACACCGGCAAATGGTGTCCTGAAAAGCATAGATTCTGACGGTTGTTTAGCAGAAAGGCGAGGTCGGCAATAGCCTTTCCGCTATGGGTGCAGCGCAACAAATTGGACCGTAAGAGACGTTAACCTGAAAATAAATCCCACAATAATTTCATATTCAGTCCAATAATGAGACCCGCACCGAGCCAGGCGGCGATGCGAGTCAGTGGGCGATTCACAAACGCTGCCCCCATCAATTTGCTGTCCGATGTAGCCTGCAGGAGCGGGATGACGGCAAACGGCAATTGCAGGCTGAGGATGACCTGGCTCAGAATTAATAACTGGCCAGTGCCTTGCGCACCATAAAGCGCGGCGATGACTGCGGCAGGCACAATGGCAATCAGTCGTGTGACCATGCGCCGCAGCCATAACGGCAGGCGCCATTGCAGGAACCCTTCCATGACCACCTGGCCGGCCATAGTGGCGGTAACAGCGGAGTTCTGGCCGGACGCCAACAGGGCTAGCGCGAAGACTGTGCTGGCAGCACCTGCACCCAGCATCGGTGTGAGTAGTTCGTGGGCAGTTTCGATGCTGGCCACATCATGCCGTCCCTGCTGATTAAAAACCGCTGCGGCGACGATAAGGATGGCCGCGTTGACAAAAAAAGCAATGCCGAGGGCGATGACCGTGTCCAGTCGGGCGTAGCGTAATGCTTCCCGCTTGCCTGCTTCGTCGGCAACGAAGCGGCGGGTCTGCACGATGGCGGAGTGGAGATAGAGATTATGCGGCATGACGGTGGCGCCAATGATGCCGATGGCGATATAGAGCATTTCCTGGTTCTTCAGCAGTTCTGATGTTGGCATAAACCCGCCGAACAGCGCCCCATAGTCCGGCTGTGCCAGCGCAATCTGATAAACGAAACAGCCGGCGATGAAGGTGATGAGTGCGACAATGAAGGCCTCGAGCAAACGGAAGCCGCGTTTTTGCAAGGCCAGCACCAGGAAGACATCGAACACGGTTAGGCATACGCCGAGCGTCAACGGAATGCCGAACAGCAAATTGAGGGCGATGGCGGTGCCGATGATTTCAGCCAGGTCGCAGGCGATGATGGCCAACTCGCAGGCCAGCCACAACATAATACTGACCGGTTTGGAATAGCGTTCACGGCAGATTTGCGCCAGGTCACGGCCCGCAACTATGCCGAGTTTGGCGCACAGAGATTGTAGCAGCATCGCCAGGAGGTTGCTCAGCAGAATGACGCAAAGCAGGTTATAGCCGAAAGCCGAGCCGCCAGCGATATCGGTGGCCCAGTTGCCGGGGTCCATATAGCCGACAGCGACCAGATAGCCTGGGCCAGCGAAGGCTAGAAATTTGCGCCATGGTGCCGTGCTACTCGGCGGCACTGGAATGCTGCGGTGGACTTCCGGTAAACTCAGATCCGACAGAGCCATGCGCTATTGCGTCCCGTAACTTTGCACCAGGCTGCCCGCCACCAGATCCCAGCCATCCACCAGCACAAAGAAG
>CAYOGS010000340.1:0-2425 GCA_964403435.1 uncultured Rhodospirillales bacterium
TCAAAGAACCGAGCGCTGTATTGAGCCATGAATAAGTTGCTCAACGCAGGACTTTAAGAAGACAAGATGAAGCGAGCAAAATTTTTCGAATAGTGATTTGGCTCCTACTTTCCGGATCGATGGCGATGTGACTATCCAATCTGTCTAAATTCGAATTCAAGGCTTTATTGACGATCAGCAGTCCCTCTCTGTTATTGAATGGTTTCGCAGCCGAATAGAAATCATCGTCCAATGACATATAGATTTATCAAAAATTATAACTCCACGACATAACCCTAAGCGCACAAGCGCAGCACACGACCAGTCCACGAAATATCATGCAGTTGCCCGACTTCTCTCAACCATTCATTGAGACAGTCTCGTTTCATGCAAGTTGACCTGAAATCTTGCATCACCGGTTTTTGACAATGAAACGACAAACTTTTTCCGGGTAACTTCCTTTGCTCTGTTGTCCAGGCGTCATTCTCGTCAGGCGGACTGAACGGCTGAACACAGGAGATGCCCGCGATCATGGTTATGAAGACGGAACCGGCATGGACAGTTTGTTCAGCCTCCGCGTGCCGCAAGCTGTGTCGCTGCAAGGCGCGCTGATCGAACTCATGTGACACGCGCACAAACTTGCCGGCCTTTTTGCGGAGAATTTCAAGACTTCAAAAGCCAAGTGGACGACAAGGTGAAAGCGGCGATGACGCGGGACGCGTAACAAACCCTGTTCAATAGTCTATCCGAAAGTTAAAGTAAGTCATGTCCGAAGCTGCTTTATTCAAATCGCAACTCGGCACCTGCTGGCAGCAGGTGCATCCGGATATTCAGGCGCGGTTTGATGCCGACCCACTCCCCGGCCAGCCGATCCAATATGATGGCACGATGACGCGAGTGACCTGCTCAGGGCTCGGCGCCCTGCTAGCCTGGTTGAGTGGGTTTTTCACTACCGGTGCGCTATGCCCATGGCGTGGCACGGATATACCCGCTTTCATCACCGTCTATAAGGAACCAGGCTGCGAGGATATTTTGAAATTGCGGCGCTATGAATTCCCGAGCGGCCGGTCGTATCTATTCCGTTCCCGTATGCACGCCACGGCGCAAGGCAAGCTGCTGGAATTCGTAGGCGGCGGGTTCGGGATGACGGTCAACGTCCAGGAGCGCGACGGTGCACTTTTCTTCACCGACGGTGGCTATTTCCTCGGCGCCAAAACCTGGCAGATTAGGCTACCCAGCTGGCTCTCCCCCGGCAAAGTGGAACTCACCCACGCCAACTTAAGCCACGACAGCTTCAACATCAGCATTCGCATCACGCATCCCTGGTTCGGCGTGCTGTATGAGCAAGACGGCGTGTTTCAGCGGCGAAGATGACGCCTTTCATACTTCACCGCATTGACTATCACTTCTTATGCACATTGGCTGGGATATGGCATTGAGCAATTTCTCGTTTGGAAGCAATTACACACCCATCAACGCCTCGATATCCCAATAACAAAACAGGCCATACAGCCCCCATAAATTCACCAGGAACCAGAGCATCCCATTCCGGTATCTATCGGATAAATTTCTGTAGATTGTGTAAGCCGCCATAATAAAAAGGGACACAGCGACGCAGGGAAGAATGTGGTAACTCACGCCGTAACCCCAAGGCATGCCGGGAAACACACCAAACAAAATTGCAAAAAACGGCAGCGTAAAAAATCCAAACACTACCACGAGTGGGGTGAAGCCTGAGGGCGAACCATTATGCAGAAAACCAATGGAATCTTCGCCCGAAAACCCCTTAACGACCGCACTAGCGATATCTTCATTTAATACTGAAAATATGTAGTGCGCCCTGAAAGTGGTGAAGCCCAAGACAGCCACCAGAACCAGCAATACCCCGCAGATCAAGGTCGTTTTCGAGAATGGGGACACAAGTTTCATGATGGCCCTATGACATGCCTCTTGTGTTGCACGGCGCCAAAATAAACACCGCACATCCCACCACAACAAAACGGCGCCTTCTTGCGAAGACGCCGTTCTTGTTCAGAGACTAGCAACGATAGTTACGACGCCTGGCGGTGGCTGGTATCTTCGCCGGTTTTTTGGTCAACCGACTTCATGGACAATTTGACCTTGCCGCGATCATCCACGCCCAGCACCTTGACGCGCACTTCATCGCCGACATTGACGATATCCGTGACCTTGCCAACACGCTGATTAGCCATTTCTGAGATATGCACCAGGCCGTCCTTGGAGCCGAGGAAGTTGACGAAAGCGCCGAAATCCACCGTCTTCACGACTTTGCCGACATAGACCATGCCGACTTCCGGCTCGGCCACGATGCCCTTGATCCAATTGACCGCTGCTTCGCCTGCCTTGGCGTCCACCGCCGCAACGCGCACCGTGCCGTCATCCTCAATATCCACCTTAGCGCCGGTCGTCTCGCAAATTTCGCGGA
>CAYOGS010000341.1:0-2421 GCA_964403435.1 uncultured Rhodospirillales bacterium
CCTCTACAGGCACGACTGGAACTGCAACCGTTGGGTCTGCCTGAAGTGGTAGCGCAGCCCCTGCTACTGCGATTTCCACCCGTGCCTTGGGCTTTGGGCATCAAGGCAGAATTCGCGCCCGACAGCTTGCACGGCAACAGCCAAGCCAATTTCCGTGTCAACTTGCTTGCTACTGTAAAAAAAGAGGCCAAGGCCGTTTTACCAAAGGTAAACTATGAATTATTGACTGAACGTCGCAGTTTTCGTTGGTTCTTTGCCGACGGCAGTTGGCGCTATGAATCAGATGTCGCAGTTGCTCCGGTGCTATCCGGCATTATCACGTCTGGCGACGATCGAACAGGTATGATTAGTGTGGGCGTGCAACCAGGACAGTATCGTCTGGAAGCATTTACGCCAGACCGGAAATTGCTCACGAGTTGGCGTTTCAACGTTGCACCAGCTTTGCGCATCCCACCGGTGCGCCATCTACCCGTCGTTGCAGCGCGGAACGAACAGGGCTCCATCACCCTTGCACCTTTAGCTGCAGGGAGTCGTGCAGTAATCGCGGCGGGGCAGACTATTCAGGAATTCCGTCCAACTGCCCAAGCAACTGAACTGAAATTGACCGCGGCATTATCTCAGGGCGGACATGTGGTAGTTATCGGCGCTGAAAAGGACAATGCTGGTGAGTGGTATTTGGCAGGTGCGCGTCATTGGGTAACGCCGCAGACTTATCCAGATTTGCACGGCACCACCCTGAAGTTGCCTGATAGAATTAATGCCGGCAGCACTGCAACCATAACTTTACAATTGCCACCAGAACCCAAGAGAAAACGGCATCTTCAACTTATCGCAATACCCCTGGACGCCAAGGCTGCACCGCGGCCATTGCTAAAAATGTTGCAGCAAGAACGAGACATAGCATTTTCAGTCACCAGCAACATCCCGGCAGACTGGCCGCATATAGCTTCATCGGAAGCGATGCCGCAACCGCCAATATCAGACGAAAGTCTGTCAAGTCCCATGATAGTTGTGCCGCCAGATGGATTCGTCACTCTTGAAATGGCCATGCCGAAACGGGCTAACAAAGCCGCATTACATCTGCTGGTTTGGGACGACGCGACTATCGGCGAGCACTTCCAAGAAATCACTTTACAAATGACACCGAGCTTACCTGCTCCTGCTGCTGTGGGCACGATGTCGACGCTAATTCCACCATTGCCGCAGGCTTGGCGCTTTGCCTGTCTCCCACCACTGCAAAACGGGCAGTCAGGTTTGCTCACTCCGCCGCATGACAAGACACTCTCACTTCGTCCGGTTGTCATGCTGGCACCACTACCGCTGCCGGATATAGGACAGATGCTTGGCCAGCTCTGGGCTGCTGGTACGAACCGCAGTGATGTGTTGGCGCGCAGTTTGCTTGCCTTGCAAGCTTACCACGCCTTGCTGGAAACCTTAGGTGTCTCCTCGGCACAATTTAGTGCGTGGCAGACGCAGATTATCACGGCGCTGGTGTCGCGTCAGCGCGGCGATGGCGGAATTGCCTTGTATGCCGATGCGCCCCAAAGCGATCTCACCGCTTCTGCTTTTTCCTTGTTGGCGTGGCAGGCGGTGCCGGATAACCCATTAGCACAGGAACGACAACACGCTTTGCTTGAGCATATTTTGCGCCGCTTAGACGTTGCCTGGGGAGCGGAAACAGAACTTTTTGCGCGGTGCGACGCCTTCTATGCTCTCGGGCTCTTGGGTAAGATTGATCCGGCAGCCTTGCGCTATTTTGTTGAAAAATACGGCAATACTATTCGCCATGCCGTTTTTGAAGCTGAATTGGCGGCGGCACTTGCGAACATCGGTGATATGGAGCAAGGGCAACAATTTGCGTTGCGCGCCATGGCACAGCTGCCGGCGATGCGGATTGAACAACCGCAGAACGCTCTACAGGTTTTGCAAATCCTGGTGCACCACGATTTGGTTCAAGCGCAGGAAGCTTTGGCACTGCTGCCAGATACTGCTGCCTTGTCGCCGCCGCGTTTGACGTTAGCCGCTGTGACGGGCGCGCAGCTCTGGCCAGACTTGGCTTCGCGGTTGCCAGCCTGGCAGGCACAGTTGGAAGCGGAGTCTCTGACTCTGCGCGGCTTGGTGGGTAAGCGGGTCAATCCAAAACGTGCCAGCAAGCTGCACAATAAAGGCGAACAGACTATTTATGCCTGTATGGCAACTGGCAGCACTGAAAACAAAATTAAACAGGAATCTCCAGCGCTGACACAGACTTTGCTCAAGCGGCAAATCTTTTCCACGCAAGGCCGGCCATTGAAGCTAGCCCAGCTCGCACTTGATAATGAATATGTTATCGTATTGAGTGCGTCGGAAGTTACTGCCGGACCGGCCGAGTTTCTACTGTCCTTGCCGCCAGAATTGACCTTGCGTGCAGTTGTTCCCGGT
>CAYOGS010000342.1:0-2419 GCA_964403435.1 uncultured Rhodospirillales bacterium
CTGTACGGAGCGCTGTGGGTAGCGCCCCCGTGTTACCAAGACGGGGGCCATTCCGGTCCGCGCCCCAGCCTGACGGCATGCGGCGCGGACCGGCTTTGCCGCCGATCCACGGACGACTGTGTTGCTCCGAACAGGGCACCAATCGTGGTGTCATAGCTTTCTCTTGGCTGTTCCTTCCCGTTTTCTGACCGTATGTGAACGCCAGTACTAAGTAAAGGACCCACGAGAGGACAGGAAGGGCCAACAGGGGACAGTGGAGGACAAATTATCGGGAAGACGTGACAAGAAGGGAAGTAGGCATATGTATGCTTATGTGTGCTTTGCTGCGCTGGTGGCTGCAAAACTGCAGTTCTCCTGTGTTGGTATATCCATCTAAAAGCCAATAACTGATTTTTTTGACTCCGGTGCGATAAAAAAAGAGTGCAAGGAGTTTTCAGCGTTGTGGGTGCGACCAGAGCCAGGTGGAGAAGGAAGTGATGATCGAGGAGTTGAGTGGACCAGGGCGGTGTCAGGCGCACTTGTATCTAGCGCTTGCAAGCCAAGTCGTGAGCCATCAAGACTTGCTTCTTCGGGCCAACTCCGTGGGAAGACAATTAAGGAAAGGCGATCTTGAGAGGTCTGGCCCAGCCCCACCTGCCTTCGTGGCTTGAAATGATCTCCCCTCGTCACAGATTTCAAAAATTAGGCCACCCTATACACCGGCAAAGTGTCCCAAATCGTGGCTTATTCAAGCCGAGATTCTTCTGAGTTGCAGCACGAAGCACTACGTGGTTGGAAGTCCAGCATTGATACGGCTGTAGGCGCAATGCCAATGGACAATACTCCTGCGTTATTCTCTACGTTTGGCTTATTTCTCATCCAACGATGAACCCATGCAAACTAATGTTGTCGCCTTCACTCACTTCGGCTACCTGGTTAAGAACATCGAGAATGACGTAGACAATATAATTGCCCGCAGGAAGCCCAGCCGGAAAGGTCCAATAGACGAAATCACCCGTTCCTGGCGCATAGGAAGGTGCGGCAATATCGGTAGAACGTGCGCCATTATCTAGTTGAAGGCGTATAGTGAAATTGCCGGTTGCGGTTCCGCCGCCGTTAAACCAACTGAAATAGACGGTGAACGGCGAACCCGGAGAAGGAAACGCAGTGGGCTGCATCCAGGTACCGGTAATGTGAAGATTGGCGGGCGGGATCGCAACTTCCACATCGAAACTACTGTCGCTGATTACGCTTCCTCCCCGATTAGTGACTGTAATGGGGCCATCAGTTGCATTTGCAGGGACGGTGGTCGTAATTCTCGCATCGGACTCTATCTTGAAGCTTGCATTAATGCCGTTGAACTGAACCGCAGTCACTCTACTAAGATTTCTGCCAGTGATAGTAACGCCAGTCCCAACCTTGCCATGGGTGGGTGAAAAGCCATCGATCACGGGCGGTTCTGTTCTAATCACTCCGAATAAGTCATTGCTCCCAGCACGGCCTATCGGAGTGACGACTGTTATAAATCCGCCGCGAGTAATATCCGGAACATTGGCCGTAATTGTGGTCCGGGAGTTTACAGTGTAATTGGCGCTTCGACCGGCGAAAAGCACCTGCTGCACTCTTACAAAGTTTTTGCCTTTAATGGTTATAGAGTCACCGACTTCACCGCCAGTCGGGACAAAGCTACTGACGACAGGTGGAAGCGTATCAGTTGACCAAATACGTTGATTGTTAGTGTTATAAATGACAACGTCGCCGTCGTCCTGAACCACGAGGCGACTGCCGGGCTGACCATGAGTTGCAGTGCTCCAAAAGGCCTCGCCATCAGGTCCATAGATGACCAAGTTACCGTCACCCTGCATAATGCAGACTTCGTCCGGCTTACCGCCAGTGTTTGAGGCCCACAAGGGCCTCTTGTCGAAATTTCGATATAACACCAAGTTCCCGTCGTCTTGATAAGTAAGAGTGTAATTTCCATTTTGTGAAGATATTGATTGGCCAGAATGCAACACTTCGCCGGGCTGCATGTCATCACCCTGGGCGCGCGGGCCTGAGGGAACAGTCCGTTGTACGGTGTTCGTCGCCCAAATAGGCGTGCCATCGGGACGGTAGATCACGACGTTCCCATCATCCTGAACCACGAGCCGACTGCCGGGCTGACCATGAGTTGCACTGCTCCAAAGGGGCTCGCCATCAATCCCATAGATGACCAAATTGCCGTCATCTTGCATAATGCAAACTTCTCCGACTCCGGTGTTCGAGTCCCAAAGCCATCTTCGAGGTTTTTTTCTGTAGTTCTTGTACAGCACCAAATTCCCATCGCTTTGGTAAACCAATTCATACCTTCCATTTAGAGAAGCTATGAATTGGTTAGAATTCAATACTTCGCCGGGCTGCATGTCATCACCCTGGGCGCGCGGGCCTGAGGGAACAGTCC
>CAYOGS010000343.1:0-2401 GCA_964403435.1 uncultured Rhodospirillales bacterium
ATGGGTCGTGCGGTGACTTGGTGCCGATAGAGCCATATACAGAAATTGACAATGAGTCTGTCACGCTGCATGTGCGCTGGGATATTAAAGAAAGGGGCTATTGGAGTGCATCGCCCTGCGACAAACTGCTGAGGGTTCGTGTGCCCAAGGCTGGAAAAATCAAAAACCCAGAGATAGGACTTGTATTTGATAAATAGTTTAGGATTTTTGCTAAAGAGAGTTGCTGGTAACAATCTTTTGATCTGGTGCCCAGAAGAAGACTCGAACTTCCACGACATCGCTGCCACAGGTACCTGAAACCTGCGCGTCTACCAATTCCGCCATCTGGGCACAGATGAAAAGCCGGCAAAGAACAGGCTGCGTTGGTAAATGGCGGCGGCAGGAGAGTCAAGCAGCATTTGGCATTTGGCAAAACCAGACGGCGGCGTCAGCCATTGCGGGCTGGTAGTCACTTGCCCTACAGTTGGGTGGTTAACCATGGCGGAGCGCAGAGCATGACGGAAAAGACCGTGGTTTTCGGCGGCAGCGGCTTCATCGGCCGGCAGGTGGTGCGGCTCTTGGCCAAGCAGCCGGGGATGCAAGTCATCGTGCCAACGCGCGACCCCGACCAGGCCAAGCTGCTGAAGCCCATGGGGGCGGTCGGACAAATCGTACCCGTGACGTGTCGGCTCAGCGATGACCAGCAGGTGCTGGCAGCGCTGCGCGGCGCCACGCAGGTGATCAATCTCATCGGCATCCTCTTTGAACCGCGGAAACATGATTTCGCCAAGCTGCACGGGCTGTGGCCGGGGCGGCTGGGGCTCGCGGCGCAGGCGGTGGGGGCGCGGCGGTTGGTGCATGTCTCAGCTCTCGGAGCGGCAGCGGACAGTCCTGCTACTTATGCGCGCAGCAAGGCGCAGGGAGAAGTAGCACTGCGTCAGGCCATGCCCGCGGCGGTGATACTACGCCCGAGCGTGCTGTTTGGAGCCGACGATAATTTCCTCAACCAGTTCGCCGGTCTGGCGCGCTGGAGCCCGTTCCTGCCGCTGATTGGTGGCGGGCGGACGAAATTTCAGCCGGTGTTCGTGGAGGATGTGGCAGCGGCTATCATGGCGGCGCTAAACCGACCGCAAGCGGCAGGTAAGATTTATGAACTCGGCGGGCCGCAGGTGCTGAGCTTCAAGGAAATTCTGGAGTATATTATGGCCACAACCGGCCGGCGACGTCTCCTGTTGCCGGTGCCCTGGGGGCTGGCGACGGCGATGGCGCGATTGCTGCAGCTGATGCCCAGGCCGTTGTTGACAGTGGATCAAGTCAAGCTACTGCAGACGGACAACATCGTGGCGGACGGTGCCTTGGGGTTGACGGCGCTCGGCATCACACCGACGCCACTCGCGACCGTGGCCCCCAGTTTTCTCACGCCGCGCGCTGCCTGAGGCGCATTGACCGCAACAGCCGACACCGCCACACTAGGCTCGATGATTCGTATGAGGTGATGCCCATGATTATGGCCGATATTCTGTTCTGGGCTTTGATCGTCATCGGTTTTTATATCGCCTTTGTCAGCTACTGGTTGTTCACGGAAGCCTTGTTTCCCAATTTCGTGGAGCGATGCCGCGAACGTTATGCGACGGTGCCGGTGCGTTGCACACTGCTCGGTCTGGTGGTGGCCGCGCCCTTGCTTACTGGGGCCTTTGCGCTCGCTGCTCGTATGGGTAACCCTATCCTGCAAATCGGCGGTATCGGTCTCGTGGTGCTGATTGTGCTGCTCGGGCTGATGGGGTCCGCCGGCCTGTGCCGTCAGATTGGGCAGGGGCTCGCTGGCTCGAACGATAGCGCACAACCTTGGCGCAAGGTCTGGCGCGGCGGGCTGGTGCTGGGCATCACCTTCATTCTGCCGGTCATCGGCTGGTTTGCAGTGCTGCCCTGGACGCTCATCAGCGGCTTCGGCGTGTTTCTGCGTGTGCGCTTCAGCCGCAAGCGGAAGACCGCATGACACTGTCGCGCCGCGGCTTCCTGCATAGCGGAGCTGGCGCGGCCGCGCTGACTTGGCTTGGCGGCTGCGAGAAGTCTCCCTGGACTTATCTACCCGGTTGGCAGGAACCGTTGACCGATAGCCAGCCCTTCCAACCAGCATCCGGCGCCAAAGTTGACCTTGTTGCACATGTGTTGCTGCGCACGAGCTATGGGCTGCGTGGCAGCGATTATGCGCGGGTTAGGAAGTTGGGTGCAACGCCGGAAGCGGCCGCCACGGCCTATCTCGAAGAACAACTTAAGCCGGAAGCGTTGGACGACAAACCGGTGCAAAACGCCGTCCGGCGGCTGTAAGTGCTTCAGGAACCGCTGGCGGAACTTTATGAATACAAGGATCACCTGCTGCAGGAGCAATTGCTGCGCGCGACGGTGCTGCGTGCCACTTATT
>CAYOGS010000344.1:0-2363 GCA_964403435.1 uncultured Rhodospirillales bacterium
CCACCTCGCCCAGCTGAAACACAGGTACGATGTCCGGATTGAACGGGAGCAGGCACTCACGAAAGCGCAGTAGCGCCTGAGTCTTAGAAGTCGGGTGGCGTAGCCCCACCGCCGTGGCGCCGCCCACTTCCTCTACCTGCCAAGCGATTTGGCCAAACCAACCTTGTTCCAGCGCGTGACGCGCCGGGCGGACATGACTGTCACCGAGAACGAAAAGTTTCATAGACGCCGGCAGAGGTGGATCTGATGGAGATGTATTTGTCTACCTCATCAAAGCAGCCTATGCTCCCTGTTGCAATCAATGGAGTTGGCCATGCCCCCTGTGCTACTCGTTTTTCTTGGTGGTGGCGCCGGCGCCGTGGCGCGTTATGGCAGCGGCTTGCTGGCGGCGCGCTGGCTGGGCACCACGTGGCCTTACGGGACACTCGGTGTCAACCTAATCGGCGCCTTTCTCATCGGCTTGATTGTGCAGGTGTTAGCCTTGAAATTTTCTGCGCCGGGACCGCTGCGTCTACTGCTCGTCACCGGTTTTCTGGGTGGCTATACTACTTTTTCCGCCTTCGCGCTGGAGACCACTGCCATGCTGCAACGGGGTGAAGTTGCACCAGCCGCACTCTACGCTGCACTCTCGGTTTTGGGCACCGTAGCTTTGGTCTTAGTGGGTCAATGGCTGGGGCAGATGGCAGCCTGAATCAACGGCTGTGCAACTGGAAAAAATCCCAGATCAGACGCGTTGCATCGATCGTTCGGCTGGTGATTTTTTCCGGCATTTTGGAACCAGGCCAGCT
Organism: uncultured Rhodospirillales bacterium; assembly: GCA_964403435.1. GTDB lineage: Bacteria > Pseudomonadota > Alphaproteobacteria > UBA9219 > RFNS01 > JAGOHT01. The sequence continues at coordinate 789 of CAYOGS010000344.1, forward strand.
ATGACCTTTGTTATTCAACGTATAAAAAATCACGCTCGCGTCGCCGCGGCAATGCAGCCAGCCTTGCGCCGTCACTTCTGCCAACTGGAAGACCAGTTGCGGCGTACGATAGCAGCCATTCTGCTTAGCGCGATCCGCCGCCCAAATGGCTGGGCTGAATTGCATAAGCCGCCCGTCATAAGGCAGAATGCGATCCGCAGTACCGTGGAATAGGATGACCGGCAAGGTAAGCGAGGTCTGGCAATCATCATACCCGGCATAATTTCCCGCCACGGGTGCTATGGCGGCGAAGCGTTGCGGCGCCACACAGCCTAGACGCCAGCTCATCTGTGCTCCGTTGGAAATGCCAGTCACATAGACGCGACCTTGATCCAAGGGGAGAAAACGTGCGACATGGTCAATCAGCCCCAGGATGAAGTCTTCGTCCTTATGATCATGTCCTAGAAATCGCCATTGCGGTTTCCGCCCTTCGCCCAATGGGTAGGCCACAGCAAAGCCTTCAGCATCCGCCAGCGTGGAAAAGCCAGTCAAGTTTTCGGTCTGCGCTGGGTTAGAGCCGTAACCATGCAAAACGATGATCAGGGGCAGCGGCTTGTCACCCGTCACAGGCGGCAGATGCAACAGATAGCGCCGAGCGCCTTCCGGCCGCTGCAGAGTCACATAATGGCTACGACTGGCGGGCAATGCCTCCCCCTCAGCTGGCAAGTCGCCACGTGGCACCTTGTCGTCGCTCAGCCGTTCCATGACACGATCGCGCATCCGATCACGTAACAACCCGGCTGAGGCTATACCGGCCACTAGTGTCAGCAGCAGGAAAAGCGTGGCATAAACAATTCTCGCCATTCCTCCCCCATTTTGAAGCTAAGGCTCAATGGCAACGCTCGGTGAAGGAGAAACTGTCGTTTAGGCGCCACCCTGCGGCTGCAGGGGCTGTTGCGACGGCTGCTGACGGCTGACCGGGCGCACATCCTTAGCCTTGAGGCCAGCGGGGTCGGCCGCCTGAGCACGGCGCAGTTCACGGATATACTCACGCGTGTCCTGCACCAGGGTACCAGCCGGATCAATGAAGGCGCTGTTCCCAGCACCGATGAAGATATAACGATTGATTCCGGCGAAGGACGTGCTGTCCTCTCGGCCGCCAGTTACCGCCTCACGGGCTATAGCCTCAACTTCTTCTGGCGATATGTAGGTAGAACCCAGGGTATCCAGCATGCCCACTGGTATTTCATCGCTCACGGCGCGCAGCAGCGCCTGTTTGGGTAGGGGCATCCGTTCATGGCTCCGCAAAAACTTAACGAGCCAATTAAATCAAGAAAGGTGCTGACAGACAAGGAAATACGGCGATTAGGCCTGCGCGGCCTCAAAATATTTGCCGTTCCGGTATTTAACGAAGCTGGTGTCATAGCCATCCACCGGCTTGTGGTCTTCCATGCGAATGAGCAGAATTTTGCCGGTTTTCATCAAATAATGGTGAATCTCGTCATTCGCTTCCCAATCGATCGGGAAATCGGTGCCAGTATCAAACATTATCTTAACGCGCTTCGAATCCACGTCATAGGCCACCCAGACTGGCAC
>CAYOGS010000345.1:0-333 GCA_964403435.1 uncultured Rhodospirillales bacterium
TTACCCGCAGGTAGGATGTTACGGCAGACCAGTTTGGGAACCGCTGCGAACCAAACATGATGAGTTCTCCACCAAAACGATCCGCACCATTCTTGGTCCGGTCGTCTACGAGGTAGTGCCCGGCATTGAGGTGCTTGTGATGCGTCAAGATAAGTCGCTTGTACGCATGCTGCCCTAAGTGCCGCTTGACCCAGAGCAACTTGTCAGACCAAGCAGACGGGTTGTCCCAAGGAGACGTTGATAGGATGTAGGTATCGAACAGTGCAGCTAATTCCTCGTAGGACTCTATTGCTTCAACCATCGGGGTCATAAGACTGAAGATGCCGGGAATGT
>CAYOGS010000345.1:343-1935 GCA_964403435.1 uncultured Rhodospirillales bacterium
GTGTAAACGCGCTAGGGAAATCCACTAACACGTTGTCCATGTCGATGTAGAGAATCTTGCGCATGGTTAAATCAAATCCTAGTAAAGCATAGTGAGGCCTTATGTTGTAAGTTTACAAGGCTCAACTCAGGGAATAATATATCAGCTGTAGCTAAGGCTTCCCAGACATCATTCATAGACTGAGCACAACACTCGAAGAGATCTAAATCAAAGTTTCCCGTACAGGTGTAGGACTTCACAGTGATTAAGCTGCCAGAGTGAACATCGCTATGTTGGTGGCCTCCGGTCCTCCCAGCTTTAATGGCCTAATAGCATGATCGGTCGTTGCGGCTCTAGCTAGCTCGAGAGATGCAGTCTGCATGGCGTTTGGCCCAAGCTGACGGGTTGTTGCTCCTAGAGCCCGAAGAGCTGTAACTAGTTCCGGCTCCTTTAGCACATGGAGATGCATGGGCGGCGGTTTGACACCAAAAAGGATGCTGTTCTCTTTGGCCTGTGCAGGGAAGAATAATTCATGACTTTGAGCCTGCATCAGGGCCTTGAAAGCCTGCTGTTTGTCCTCCAGTAACGGGATAGATGGACTAAACCGTGTTGGCGGCTGATTGCACAAATGCCTCCAGCGCCGTGATCGGATTTCGTGATTAGCTGCCCTCAGTATAGAAGCCAGTACACACTCAACCATTGGCATAACTGGCAAATGGCCGTTGCTGATAATCTGAGCCTGCGTCACCGTCGTGCCGTTGAAGGTTGAGATGCCCTTGGTAAAGGCAGCTTGAATCTTCTGCTTGCCATCATTTCCGGACCATCGGACGACAAAATTATTCTGATCGGTTTTGCCATCAGCCAAAGGAATAGCGGCGACTTCGACAGCAGTCGCCCACTTTTTATAGATAGGGCTTCTCAGGCGCTCCAGCCGCAGTAGGCTGCTATCAGCATTGTTGCCAAGTCTGGTTCCGAGCTGTTCCTGTATCTTCACAATCTGGCCGTTCATCGGCGCAAATTCAAATGTCTGTCCAGCAGGGATTGTGCCGTCTCTTAAACCCTTGCTGGTGTAGTGCTGAATGCTGGATTGAATAAAGTGTGTGCCGATACCCGGATCGGGGAATCTACCGCCATTTGGCCTTTCGGCAATCAATTCCCGAATCTTTGATGGGAGAATGCAAACATCCTCACTATAGATACCGCGCTTGACCACGATATCGATGCCCTTGCGCTCCAGCGATACCGAAGGAAAATTGATCGTCCCTCCGATGATCTTTGGTTCGCAGCAATCCCAGCCGGCAGCAAAGAACAGCACCTCAACATCACCCTGGGCCATGGCCTTCATGACGTTGCGGAACCCGGCATGATTGAATACGGCGCCATGAACTTTGGCTTCATGATGAACGGCATCGCGTAGGACGCTGCCAAGAGCGCTACGATGAATAGGGTCGGTTTGCTCGTAGGGAATGACAGCTGTGCAAAGGCCGCCGATTTGCCGCTTAAATTGCTTGGCTGGTATCATGACAATGCCTTTTCGCTATGGTTCAATAAATGCAAAATATAACATTTTAAAAAAGCAGCAGAGATTTTGATATCAACTAAATTATATTTAT
>CAYOGS010000345.1:1945-2358 GCA_964403435.1 uncultured Rhodospirillales bacterium
AAAAATCCACTTTTAAAAAAAGCTTCTGATGACGCTGGGCAAACTATATCTGCTTTGGTCCAACGCCTTGCCGTGGGGACTTCGTCCCTCTTGTCACGGCAATCGTCTTGCTCGTCTTCTTCTTGCCTTGCTGCATGCGACTCTGGGTGCGCTGCCTGGCTGCTCCCAAAATTTTATCCGTATCGGGCTGCGGAGTTTCGAGGATCTTCCCTTTAACTGCTTTCCGCCGCAACGCTGCGGTCTGTGAATATTCGAGTTCGGTCCAACTGTTCCTCGCATCTGCCCTTTGAACTTGATCTTGGGTCCGTTGTCTGCCTGCTCCGTGAGGGTTCCGAGCCCGCATCACATCGACGATAAAACGCTCTCGCTTGTCAAAATAGGCCTGCACGACTTGCGGTGAAGGAGCCTTTGCC
>CAYOGS010000346.1:0-2357 GCA_964403435.1 uncultured Rhodospirillales bacterium
CTCCGCGGCAGTATTTATCATAAACGTGAATGTGCAAACCTTCGTTTTGTGCTTCTTTTAGTTTTACATTGACGTGAATGATATTAGAGAACATATTATCAGTGTAGTCAGTTTTAATTTTTTGTAACATCTTAAATGAATGCTGCAGGCGTGAATCAAAATTAGTTACTAGAACTTTAAATTCTACGTGGTGACCTAATCTTTCTTTGACTAAATCAACAATGTTAGTTAATTGGCTTACGCCTTCTAATGAAAATCGGCTGGCTTCTACGGGAATAATAATTTCATTAGCGGCGCGCAAAGCATTAATTGTTAAGATTCCCAAATTTGGCGGACAATCAATTAAGATATAATCGTAATTATTTTGAAAATTTCTTAAGACATCCCAAAGCCTAGATTCACGGCCAATCTCACCACTTAACTCTTGTTCAATGGCACTTAGTACTACTGAGGATGGTGCGATATCAAAATTAGTGTCGATGTTTTGAATAATTTCATCGAGCTTGGCTTTTTTATGAGTGATTTTAGATAAGACGTTGTAAATGCTCAGGTAGACGCCCAGCGTGGCGCATTCAAGCGCGGAAGGCCGTACCGTCTTTTGTCCGCGCTTCGGCTTGCTGGGGATCGGCACGGGTTTGCGGTCGTCGACATAGAACGACAGGGCGGATTCAAGCGCATCCACTGCATACATCAGCGCCTCGTCGGTATCGGCGCCGAAGGTGATCGCCTCTGGCACATCGGGAAAGGTCACCAGCATCGTGCCCTCGTCGGGTGTCAGCATTACCGGAAAGTCAAACATGATCTGTCCTCACTTCAATCCCAGTTGGCGTTTGATTGCGGCTTCAAGGCCCTTGCCGAGTTCAGCCGTACCGTGCATCGGCAGGATCGTCTGCCGTCCATTCAGAAAAACTTTCAGATGAGAGCCCTTGGCCGGCAGAAATGTGGCGCCTTGCTGTTCCAGCCATTTCTTAAGTTGCTTCGAGTTCATTTGGCAAATACTAAACACTTGTGTTGTGTTTCGCAAGGCCTGTTCTTATGACCCACACCCTTATCCTGCGCCTGCAAGCCACCTACGATCTGCTCAAGCGTTACGCCACGATCTTCAATCACGTCTGGCAGCGACGCAAGGAGCTCGACCCGCCGGCTCGCCTTGCGCACGAAGCGCAATTCCTTCCCGCCGCGCTGGAACTGCAGGAGACCCCGGTCTCGGCCGCGCCACGCGTCGTCGCCTGGCTGCTGATGGCATTTGCCTTGCTCGCCCTGCTGTGGGCCGTGTTCGGCCACATCGACGTGGTTGCCACGGCGCAGGGCAAGATCGTGCCCAATGCCGGCAGCAAGCTGATCCAGCCGATCGAAACGGCCGCCGTCAAGGCCATCCACGTGGTCGACGGGCAGTCCGTCAAGGCCGGCCAGGTGCTGGTCGAGCTGGATGCCACGCATGCCCGGGCCGACAGCGCGCGCACCGCCAACGACCTGCTCACCGCCCGCTTGCAAGCCGCCCGCGCCAGGGCACTGCTCGCCGCGTTGGGTTCTGGCCACCTGCCGCGCATCGAGCGCATCGAGGACGTTGCCGTCGAGCGCATCACCCAGGAGCAGCGCATCCTCGACGGCCAGTGGGGCGAATTCCAGGCCCGCGCCACGCGCATCGACGCCGAAATCGCCAAGCGCGAAGCCGAACGCCGGTCGACTCAGGAAATCGTCAGGAAGCTGGAGCAGACCCTGCCCATCGCCCGTCAGCGTGCCGACGACTACAAGGGCCTGGTGGAGAAGAACTTCATCTCCAGACACGGCTACCTGGAAAAGGAACAGATTCGCATCGAACAGGAAGCCGACCTCGAAACCCAAAAGAGCCGGCTCAAGGAACTCGCCGCCGCCATCGACGAGGCGCGCGGCCAGCGCAACTCCGCCCTCGCCGAAACTCGCCGGGCGGCGCTCGACACCCTCAACGAGGGCGACCAGAAATCCACCAGCTTCGGCCAGGAACTGCTCAAGACCGAAAACCGCGGCCGGCTGATGACGCTGACCGCCCCGGTCGATGGCACGGTGCAGCAACTCGCCGTGCGCACCGTGGGCGGCGTGGTCACCCCGGCCCAGACGCTGATGGTGGTGGTGCCCAGGGACGACGCGCTGGAAGTCGAGGCCATGGTGGAGAACAAGGATATCGGCTTCGTCGATGCCGGGCAGGTGGCCGAGGTCAAGATCGAGACTTTCCCCTTCACCCGCTACGGCACCATCCCCGCGAAAGTGATCCATGTCTCGCACGACGCCATCACGGACGAGAAGAAGGGCCTGATCTATTCGACGCGGGCCAAGCTAGCGCGCACCACGGTGCCGGTGGAGGACAACGGCAAGCGGTT
>CAYOGS010000347.1:0-2344 GCA_964403435.1 uncultured Rhodospirillales bacterium
AGCGGCCACCGCCGCAGTCTCCGCTGGAGATCAATGTAAGTAATATCGGACCCGTGCAGAGCTTCGTTCCCGATGCGTCAGGACGATACGTAGCCGAAGACATGGAGAATCCGCAATTCTCTCCAAAACGGGTCACGATGTATTGTTATCCAGCCAACCCTTTGGCACTCATTTCCGGCCAGCAAATTCAACTCGACATGGCCAGCGGCGATACGCGGTTTATCACAAGCAACCCCAGCGGCGGCGTGACCTTTAGTCCTGCGCCACTGGCGGCGGGGGCGGATATTCGTGATGCCTGTGCGCTAATTCGCCAAGAAGGCGATGCGACGCCAGCCGTCAATCGCTTGATTGGCAAGCTCAGCCTTTAAGCTGTGATGTAGATTTGTAGCACTAGGCTGGTTGCCTAGAAGTGTTCAAAAATATGATACGGCAATCTCATAAGTTGAAACCTGGTTGAAACGCCAGAATATAGCGTCGTGACCGAAGATAGCTCGGTATCGTACGCGCCGGTCTCAAGGCGGGAGAAGGGGAGATAGGCCGCTTTTGGTGCGCCGCCACCTCACGCCGCGCTAATGTGGCTTCCCGTAAAAGCGGCTTGGGCACTTGAACGGCTCGTTCGATGCGTGGGGTTTGACTGTAACGACCGCGCATGATGTCGTGCTCAGCAAGAACAGCAGCCTCTTGCTTGAGGATGGCATAGTGGTTGCGGGGGCGATCTGTCCGGCGAGCGTGCGGCTTAAACATGGGTTTATTCTAATCTCTAAACGCACTGCTCGCAAGCTGTTGCTGACACTCGCCGGAACAAGCCGCATGTGTATTGTTGTTAACAGGACACTGTAGCTGCAGGCACGTTCTGAAAATATAGGAAGTGGTCTGCGCTGCCGTTAAATCAACCCATATTGTCTGGCACGTCGGCTTCGTACTTGGCCGGCAGAATGATGACGGGTTGCGCGGCGCAGCTGCCGGCCTGAACAGTTGGCGCCCAACGGGGCTGGCCGTCAATCATTGTGCATTCGTAAGTGGCGGTAAAATGATCTTTGATCTTTACGGTGAAACTGCCGCCCAGCGGCACGCCTAGGGGCTGCATGGCATGGGCGCACACGGTTAGAGCCTCCGTGCAAAGTGGGCTCGAAGAGTTTGCCAAAGCGGACGGTGCGGCGGCCGTAACGGTCAGCGCAAGCACGCAAGCAGCAAAGTATGACCACCCAAACCGCATGGTTCCCCTGCATGAAAAAAGCTTACTCAAATCAATAGACTCACTAAAATATTTTATATCTGATGGTTGTTAAGCTATGCTGAAATCATACATCAAGAAATGCCGCGATGGGACAATATTTTAGTTGCTGCACTGCATTAATTTCTCGGCAAAAAACACTGAATTCATTAACCATTTTTTACTTGTCATTTATCATTTGTTAAGGCATCAGAAGCGTGTCCGGGTGTTCTGCTCTAGCCCCTGTGTTCTCTATCCATGTATCTCGAGGTCTGAAAATGTTGAATGAATTCAAAGCCTTTATCGCGCGCGGCAATGTTGTGGATTTAGCTGTCGGTGTGATTATGGGGGCCGCATTTGGTGCAATCGTCACTGCGCTCGTTGATAATGTCATCATGCCACCGATCGGGATGATTCTGGGCGGCATTGATTTTTCAGACTTTTTCATCGCCTTGAACGGTGAAAGCTATGCCTCTCTGAAGCTTGCGAAAGATGCCGGAGCGCCGGTGGTCGGTTATGGTGTGTTCTTGAATGCCGTGATTAAGTTTCTCATCGTTTCTTTTGCAATCTTTCTGATGGTCAAGGGCGTGAACAAGCTACAGGAAGGCATCGCCAAGCAAAAAGCTGCTGAACCACCGCCGCCGCCGACCAAGACCGAGCAGCTGCTGGCCGAAATCCGCGATGCGTTGAGACAGCGCTAAGGCCAGTTTTGCTTTCACCGCCATTTCGTGGCACAAATCGTCATGGATAATGAATTTCTCTTATGACGAAACTGTCACGGAATGGCGGCATACTTGCTGCTTTGCTCGCTGCCGGGTGCAGCACGACAGGGCATTTGGAACCATCACAGCCTGAGCGTCATGTTGTGGTGGCACCTCCCCAGCAGCCGTTGCCCTACTTTTCTCCTGATTGTTCTGCGGCTAAGCAGACAGAATCATCGCAGGGACTCGGTGATCCGGCCGTCTATCATGATGTGTGCCGAACCGGTTGGGATGGGAGGGTGACGCCGTTGCCTTTCAGCGCATTGCTGGGCGGCGATAATAGCAATATGACCGCGAGCTTTCGATTTACCGCCGCGGTGCTGTCCCAGCGTAGCCGCGATATCCTTAGTTTTCCCAATTGGGTCAAGCC
>CAYOGS010000348.1:0-2333 GCA_964403435.1 uncultured Rhodospirillales bacterium
ATTTTATTCCGGTAGGGGAGTAATAGACTGATACCGGGTGCACCATACCAACTTGCTGTCCACTCCAACCACCGTCGCTTGGCCCTGTGTAAGGATTCAGGGCGGCACTTAAGGTGCGGTCCTCCCCCTTCAACATCGACACGCCTTCGATAGTGCCGATCTCTTGAAGCTTTGTTTTTTGTGGAGAATCGGGCTGAGTTCCTGAATCCTTCACGCCGTTCACAAATATTTCCTTGCGCTCACTTGCTCCTGTCAGATTCTGGGATTTTTTGAATACAATGCTGACGTTATTATCTTTTTTCTCCCGGGTCGTAGTAGAGATTAACAAACCAGTGTCTTGTGAACGTGTATGCAAGAGGTTTATCACTTGCTTTGTCATGTTAGTATTTTGGTCAATATCGTTATCCTGTTCATCAACTAACCTGACACGCAGCGGCTCTTCCCATCGAACGATGGTTGCCGTGCAGTATTCGCGCTTTTTTTGGGGGGAAAAACTGCTCATAGCCAGTGCCTGAGCAATTTCCTTCGGAGTGAGCTCGGCCAGTCTTTGCTTGGCGTAATCCTCACGCGATATCGCCTTCCCTTCCATAATGACAATCCGAGAGTTTGGGTCATATTTTGGCGTGGGATAAGGGCAGTAATGACAAACGACGGCGGTGCCCGGCAATGACAATATTTTATCGTAAGCTTCTTTTACCGGCATATTCAGCGTGATTTCTGGGCGATAAAGTAGCTTCAGAAAAAATCTGTTATGCAGCATCGTGATATTATCGTATTTTATTGAAATATAATTACTTGGAGCAAAGTTTTGGCCCAACAAGCCTAGACAATGAGATATTGCGTTATCGATGCGAGAGTAGATATTGTCATCGCTTGCAAGTTTGTAATATGAAGAATCTGAATCCAGAATTTTATCGTGACTAACATTAAAAACACCCAGGCAAGCCTTAATCTCATAGGCGGTTACATAAGTCGCCACAATATCCTGCAGGCGCGATGGGTGCCGGGCACAGTCCTCCCTTCTTAGCCTTTCTTTGAACAGCATCATTGTGACCGCTTTGCGCCACGAGTTCGATTGGCTCTTGTTGTGGTAAGGAGTCTTAAGGACACTCCTCATCGTTGCAGCGGTTGGGTCCAGATCATTTACACCCATTATCGCCCCGATTTGCGTCGTAGCAGGATCGATCCGTTTGCTACTCACGTCCTCGCTAACGCCTTGGTTGGGACAGCCTGCGGGTATTAATTCACCAAGCACAATACTAACATTGTTATCGCGCATTTCCCGGCGGGTGATGAAAATCGGAATGCCAATATCGCGTGTTAGACGATTGAAATAGGCTGCAATCTCCTTGCCAGGTGTCGTATTGAGCCTGATATCATCGCCGCTTCCGTCTTGCAGCAGAACGCGTAATGGCTTGTTCCACTTTAATATTGTCTCCTTACGGTAAAAATGATCAGGTTCAAAATTCGTGTTTGTGTTTGATGAACTGCTATAAATGAGCTGCTCGGCAAGAAGGGCAGCGCTAGGTCCGTCAGGCTTTTGTAGTTTAAGTTTTTCAACGGTTTCCCAATCCAGGGGCCGATGCCATGCATCGTGTTGTGGATTTTGATCCGCAGCAATACTGCCGTGATGCACCGCCATAAAAAACACCAGTGCGAGCGCCTGGACCAACAGCTTGATACGCGTATGCATCAGACAATTTCCTCATCAAGATGACTGGTACGTTGACTATACGATGCAATGTTTGAATGACAAGTCCACGACCACTGGTCGAAACTTGACTATTGTCTGTATAGTTGCTGGGACTCTCGAAGAACCCAGCAGCTATTGCTGCCAGCGATGCCAGATGCGTCGGATGCGGCGGAGGGTGGTGCTGAAGGTGAGGCGTGGGCCTTCCTGTAATTTCTTGCCAACCAATTCCACCCAGAGGCGGCCGCCATGTTCGGGGTGGAGATGATGGTCGGCGGGGTCAGGGTGACGGAATGAATCCTTGATCGTGCGTGTGGTGGGGTCAAGTAGATGGGGTGTGAAGTCGGCAAAGAGCAGATTTTCCTGGCGGCAAATCTTCTTGAGCCGTTCGTTATATTCCAATGTTAAATCCGTGCGCTCGCGCATCGTCGCTTTGACCTCACGGCGGAGATGAGCCACGACGCCATCCAACGCGCCATCCGGCAGCGTGGGTAGCATGGCACTGGTTACGATGAGGTTTTCATAACCCGTATTGCGCATCTCACACAGGAAATTGCGATAAGCCTGCAAGGATTCCGCCAGCTGTTGCGCCGCGCTCTCGTTATGGCGCTGCGCCCGTACCCAGATGACGAAGCCGCAATCC
>CAYOGS010000349.1:0-2312 GCA_964403435.1 uncultured Rhodospirillales bacterium
GGGCTGCATGGCGCGATTCAACGCCTCCTCCCCGGCATGCCCAAAGCAGGTGTGACCGAGGTCGTGCGCCAGCGCCACGGCTTCCGTCAAATCCTCATCCAGCGCGAGTTGGCGCGCGATGGTGCGCGCAATTTGAGCCACTTCCAAACTATGGGTTAGTCGTGTGCGATAGAAATCCCCTTCGAATTCGACAAACACCTGCGTCTTGTTGCGCAGCTTGCGGAAGGCTCCGGAATGGATAATGCGGTCGCGGTCACGCTGGAAAGGCGAGCGCAACGCGCTGGCCGACTCTGCATGCATACGTCCCAACGTAGCTGCCGCGAGTGTGGCGTAAGGCGCAAGAGATTGCATCCAGAACCTCGCTCTTACTTGAGGAAAATCAGCATCAACAGCAGCAAGGTAACGATGCTTATGCAGCCCCATAATGTCGCCTTGGTGAAAGCGTTCCAGCCGTACTTGCTGTGCGGCAATAGCTCCTGCACGGTGCGGCTCGTATCAGCGGCGTGGTGATGGTGTCCCATAATCATTCTCCTGGGGGTTGCTTAAGTTATTGGGGTGGCATCGCGGCATTCTCTGCCGGATTCAGCAACAAAAAATCTGACGGCTTGGCAGCAGCTTGAATGACCGCTCGGTCGCCAATGATGTCCACTTTGCCTTCAGCTACCAGACGCAAGGCTAGTGGGTAGGCGCGGTGCTCCGCCGCCAACACGCGTGCCGCCAGAATATCAGGCGTGTCGTCCGGCCACACCGGTACGGCGGCCTGCACGACAATCGGGCCAGCATCCACATCCGGCCGCACGACATGTACCGTACAGCCGGAAAAGCGCACGCCAGCCGCCAGTGCTCGTGCATGTGTCTCCATGCCCGGAAATGCCGGCAGCAGTGACGGGTGAATGTTCAGAATCCGGTCGTGCCACTGACGTACGAACCACGGCGTCAATACGCGCATGAAGCCTGCGAGACACACACATTCCACGCCAGATGAGCGCAAATGCGCATCCAATGCACGTTCAAAGGTCTCGCGGTCGGGATGGTCGCGATGATCGCAGACCGCAGCCGGAACGCCGGCAGCCTTGGCGCGCTGCAGCCCCGCCACATCAGGCTTGTTCGACAGAACCATGACGATTTTCGCCGGAAACTCAGGTTGCGCACAGGTCTCCAACAAGGCTTGCAGGTTGGATCCCCGGCCGGAAATCAGTACGCCGACGCGCAACATCACCAGACCTTGTCCCAACCGTGAATCATCACGCGTTTATTTTCGGCCAGGTTTTTTTCCACCTCGCCGATGCGGAATACTCGCTCACCGGCTTTGGTCAACGCCCCCGTAATAGCGGCCACATCATCCTCCGCGGAGATTATGACCATGCCGATGCCACAATTGAATGTGCGCGCCATTTCTTCCGGCGCCACACGCCCCAGTTGCGCTAACCATTGGAATACTGGAGGAATTTCCCAGGCGCTGGCCTCCAACCATACGCCCAGACCGTCTGGCAAAACACGTGGAATATTCTCTAACAGACCACCGCCTGTGATATGCGCCAGACCTTTCACGCCGCCGACCTTGATGGCGCTTAAAAGCGGCTTCACATATATCCGCGTCGGTGTCAGTAGTGCCTCAGCTAAGCTCTGCTCGGCCGCGAAGGCGGCTGGCCGCGCGTAGTCAAGATTGGCGGCGGTAACAAGATGCCGCACCAGCGAATAACCATTACTGTGTGGACCGCTGCTGGCTATGCCCAGTACGATGTCGCCTTCACGAATTGTGGGCAATGGCAAAACTTGACTGCGTTCCACAGCGCCGACAGCGAAGCCGGCCAAATCATAATGTCCGGTATCATACATGCCCGGCATTTCAGCGGTTTCACCACCCACTAGGGCCGCGCCGGCTTGTAGACAACCTTCAGCGATGCCCGCTATCACACGCGCGGCAACATCATTTTCCAATTTACCAGTGGCAAAATAATCCAGGAAGAACAACGGTTCTGCGCCTTGAACCACCAGATCGTTGACACACATAGCCACCAAGTCAATGCCGATGGTGTCGTGCATACCGGCAGCTATGGCGATTTTCAGCTTCGTACCAACTCCGTCAGTGGTACTGACCAGCAGCGGGTCGCGGTAACCGGCTTCCTTCAAGTCAAACAATGCACCGAAGCCGCCCAGCCCAGCGGCCGTTCCGCGCCGCGCTGTGGCCTTGGCTAACGGCTTAATTTTTTCGACTAAGGCATTGCCTTCGTCAATGCTCACCCCGGCCTGGGCATAAGTGGTGGTAGCGCTATCATTGCGTAACATCGTCATCTCGCCAGCCCTACCTC
>CAYOGS010000350.1:0-2309 GCA_964403435.1 uncultured Rhodospirillales bacterium
GGGTCACAGACCACCCGCAAGCTAACGCACGGCAATTTATAAGTCTCTGCGGCTTCAGCCACGATCGGTGACTCCATATCGCAGACCAGTGCCTTGTGTTTTAGATAAAGATCCTGTTTGTCTGACCGCGTGGCCGCGATAGTTGTGGCACCTTGCACGCTGCCGACCCGCGCTTGCGGCAGCATCGCCGTCAGTTGTCGCGTCCAGGCCGCGTCACAATGATAGACGGCTCCATCCATGAAAACCCGGTCGGCAATCACGATGCTGCCTGCGGGCAGTTCCGCTGCCAGCCCCCCGGCAAGACCGAAACTCAACAGCCGGCGAACGCCTGGCAACCCCAGGCGTTCGGCAAAAAATAACCGCGCCCGACCGGGGTCGGACGCGGCACAAAGGATATCCATGCTTTCAGCTAATGACGCGACTTCTAGAATCTTGGACTCGACGTGTAAACCAGTTAGAACCAGCAAAACGGAAGTCTGCGTCAACGGAGCAAACTCTCAACCCTGCTGCAATTTCGGGTCAGACGCTGACCCACCCTGCTGCTGCTGTTGCGGCCGCACCGGTGTGAAGACCGGCTTGCCGTTCAGGTCTCTCCCCGTATCAACCGCCTTCAAACCAGCACCAACACTTGCATCGCCCAGCATTTGCCGTGGCAAGACAGGATCACTCATCATTAACCTCCCTTAAAGATGACGAACTCAACAGGAAGAACTTAACCAAAGCCTGGCACCGTTCCAAGCGGAAAGTAATTCTGCGTTACGCATTGCCGGTAAAAGTGTAACGCAAGTTGTCACATACCGTATCCAACCTTCGGCTGATTCCCTTGCTGCAAGTTGCGGTAACGTGCCAGTGCCCAAAGTGGAAAGAATGCGCGATAGCCGTGATAGCGTAGATAGAACACGCGCGGAAATCCTACAGCAGTATAATGCTCTTCCTGCCAGAGGCCGGAGGAGTCCTGCATGTCCATGAGATACTCAATGCCGCGCTTGACCGCCGGATGCTCAACTTCACCGACAGCCATCAATCCCAGCAGCGCCCAGGCCGTCTGCGCCGGTGTACTGGCTTTGCCCTGGCCTTTCGGCTGGTCTTGCCAATAGCTAGCACCGTCTTCCCCCCAACCGCCATCCAACCGCTGCTGCTTGAGCAGCCAATCCACCGCACGGCGCACCATGGGATCAGCACGATCAATCCCAATAGCATTCAGCGCGCACAATACCGACCAGGTGCCATAAATATAATTCGTTCCCCACCGACCGAACCAACAGCCTTCCACTTCCTGCTCCTGGCGTAGATAGGAGATAGCCTTAGCCACTTGCGGGTGATCATCCGGAAAACCTAGCTGTGCCAGCATACTGAGGCACCGAGCCGAGACGTCCGCCGAAGGTGGATCGAGAAGTGCGCCATGATCGGCAAACGGAATATGATTTAAATAATAGCAGGTGTTATCGGCGTCAAACGCACCCCAGCCTCCGTTCCTAGATTGCATGCCGAGAATCCAGTCTTCTGCCAGCGCGTTCTGCGGCCGATAGGCGCGCCAGTCATGCCGGTCAAGCGCCATGACGACTACGGCTGTATCGTCAACATCGGGGTAATGCGGATTTTCATACTGGAATGCCCAACCAGCCGGCTTAAGCTTGGGACGCTGCTCCGCCCAGTCGCCCACCACCTCCGTGACCTGTTTACTTCTCATCCAGGCGCAGGCCTTATCCACTGCATCATAGGCGTCACCACCCACTTCGAGCAACGCGTGCGTCGCCAGCGCCGTATCCCACACCGGTGACAGGCAAGGCTGGCAGTAAGCTTCACTCTCGCCATGCACTACCAGTTTTTCGATGGCCTTCCAGGCTATGGCGGCATCAGGATGATCAGCTGGATAACCGAGTACGTGATACATCATAACTGCATTGGCCATCGCCGGATAAATCCCACCCAGCCCGTCCTCTCCATTCAGCCGTTCCTTGATCCACGCGATGCAGCCATCAATTGCTTTGGCGCGCAACTTTTTGGGCATCAGTGGCTCCAAGAGCCGCAGCACACGGTCAATCGCGCCGAAAATCGGCACCATGACGGACCGATTATGGTTGCTGTTCCAATCGCGTACTTGCGATTGCTGTGTCACGAACAATTCGTCTATGTCCACACCACGCGGATTGGCAGCACGCGGCTTATGCGCCATCAGCACAAGCAGCGGCACGATGACGGTCCGCGACCAATAAGACACTTTAGATAAATGGAACGGAAACCAGCGCGGCAGCAGCATGATTTCAGGCGGCATCACCGGCACAGCGTGCCAAGGCACGGCGCCGAAC
>CAYOGS010000351.1:0-2302 GCA_964403435.1 uncultured Rhodospirillales bacterium
TTGCTGTAATCTACATTGGAACCAAAATGCATTTCGATAACGTCACCCCAGCCCTCGCAACTTAAGATTATAGTCCGTAATAAATCCATATAACTCTGAAGCACTATATCTGAATGATTGCACACCATCTTCAAGAGTGAAATCCTATCGGTAGTTATCAGGTGGAATTCTTAGACATTTACAGTAATGAGAGGGATATTTTTCACAGACTAGAAAAACAGATTCACTTTACCAAGCCATAAACACAGGAACAAAAACTTCTAATCTGCGGCGATGGCAGACAATGTAGAATATCTCCTTAGCATCCTACCCCCAAAATATAGCGAGTAGTATAATGATGGGTAGCGGCACACCAAGTAACCAAAGCAGAATACCACGACCCATTTAATCAAAACTCACATATTGGAAACAAGTACATCACAAAAAACTCTCCCCCTCATTTTTGTGAAGGGGAGAGAGGTAGCATTTCTAGGCAGCAAAACTATCTACGATACCATAATGTTGATATAAATTACTTCGGAAAGCGGGGTCAGCCATGTTCGGCCATTGTCCCTTATTAAAGCCTTCGGCCTTCTTGAGGCGCTCCTTATCGACATTCAGAATAAAGCATTTATCATTTGCATTAAGCTTCATAGCTTCTGGTGGGATTGCAAAATACTTATCTCCCATGTTGAGTATACCTCCAAATGACAAGACATAATATGAAACACGATTGCTCTCTGTATCGAGCACGATGTCTTTTACATGGCCAAGACTTTCACCTTGGGCATTCTTAACGTCATTTCCGGTTAAAGTAGATACAGGCATAAAGGGTTGAGTTGTCATGATTGATATCCTTTGTTGTAAGGCGCATGCACACTGCTGATCATTGGAAACGCGTCTTAGAAGTTATTATTCTTCCTCTTACTGCAACAAAGCGATGTGGAGAAATTGCCTGTAGATATAATTTCTATAAAGAATGGATTTGCCACATGACACGCCGTGCAGTTCAACACAGACAAGATGCATTAATTCACGACGATTGTTTGAAACTCAGTCGAGGAGTGATGGGTACGCGCCAGCATCAAGAAGATCTATAAAACATTACGGGGAGGTTTGCCGGATAGTCAAACGTAGGAATGCCAGTTCACAGCCCTATATCTGCGTGCTTGACGATGTCTTAGCCGTATCACAACAACCAGGCATGGAATCCTAGATATACAGTGCAAATCCCTAACGGATACTGGCCGGATCCGTTCTTGCTTCAATAACGAAAAGTGTTCTCGGTATTGCCTGACACTTGCGGCAGATACCCCACCTATCGGCCTTGGTTGTCATCATGAGCTGGATGCTCTGCATAACTAGTAGGGCAAGCCGTTATACATCATCATAGATCACGGCGCCAACCTTACGATCCAGGGAATCTTTTTACAGGCACATGATAGAGGCTTTCAATCGATCAAGCGGATATGTTTCATTGCTAAAGACTTGATCAGGCAAATTACAACCCACTAATAGCACCAGCCAAAGCAATCTCAGCCGCAGTCAACTCAGCCTGCAGAGCGGCATAGTCGCGATTGAGTTGTGCCATCTGTTTTGCATCCTTCCCAGCCGCATAGGTAACGGCAATTTTTACTTCCAACTCCTCTCGGAGCCTCTGGAGCACCGCTATGTGGCTTTCAATCTCGAGCGCTTGTTTTTCGAGGTTCGACTTGTCGGCTTTTACAGGCGAAGCAGTTTTGGCTTTTTCTGGCTTTGTCTTATTGTTCTCCAACTTACGTTGCTGGATGACATAGCGCCGATAAGCTTCCAAATCATCTTCGAAAGTTCGGCACTTACCGTCAGCGACAATCCACAATTGATCAACCACGCATTCCACCAAATGCGGATCGTGGCTAACCAATATCACAGCCCCATTATAATTATTGAGCGCCTGCATCAGCGCTTCGCGCGCGTCGATATCGAGATGGTTCGTCGGCTCATCGAGCAGCATGATATGCGGCGCATCGTGGCTCATCAGGCAAAACAACAAACGCGCCTTCTCTCCACCAGATAAATCAGCCACCAGCGTATCGGCCTTACGCTTGTCAAAGCCGAATTGATGCAGACAGGAGCGCACCTTCATTTCAGAAGTTTCTTGCATTGCTTCCTGCATCGTCATGAACGGTGTCAAGCTGCCGTCAAGCTCATCGGTCTGAAACTGCGCGAAATAGCCGACCCGTAATTTACCGGAATGATGCACTTGGCCAGCCAAAGGTGCCAAACGGCCAGCCAGTAATTTCACTAACGTTGATTTTCCGTTACCATTCGCTCCCAGCAGGGC
>CAYOGS010000352.1:0-2294 GCA_964403435.1 uncultured Rhodospirillales bacterium
GAACGCACCGCTCATAACGGTGTTGTCGCAGGTTCAAGTCCTGCCGGGCCCACCAAAACCTATTTATCTCGGGCTCGAGAAGAAGGCTGCCGTACCCACCCTCACAGTTCGCCAGAGCTGGCGGACACCTTGTTAGCCAGCATGCCAAATGCCATGCCAAGCGAAAGACATTTCCCAGAGTTGTGGCTGTAACAACGCGCCTTGAAGTATGGAGTGATGCGCATGGTTGAGGTCATGCGCCGTCCTGCAACGCGTTTGGATCATTCGTTGTCGCAGGGTGCGTAGAATGGTTTGCAGAAATTTAATCATATTGACCCTTGTTGCTTCAGGCAGAGACGGGTCTCGCGACGGAGAGTAGGCAGCAACGCCGCGCGATGTATGACCACCCGCTGTCAGAGCGGAAAATTCAACCTCCGGCAGATATGGTGTCCCGGGCAATGCCGAGGGAGAATGGCCGCGGTTTCTTATTGGTGTGGCTGCCATAGTCAGAGAAGGTTCCAGACCGGTGGATCATTGCTTGGCCCGGAAGACGTGGTCTGGCTCTTTATCAATTAGCACTGTTGGCTCCCAGTCTTCGCGGCCGGAAAGTCAGACTGGTCGAGGTGCACTGGTGGTTGGGTAGAGGCAGCCGTGTCTGCGACTAGCTTTATCCGATGGAAATTTACCGTTAATTTGACCGGCTTCTTCCTGTTCTTGGCGAACAATCCGAACAGGTGATGTTACATGGACTTTCGCTCGATTCCGCCAATATTCAAGCTGCCGACGCCTTGGATTAAGATCAAGGGGGCGCAAGTTTTTCAGAGGTTTCGTAACGCTTTCTGGTGGTGCCATGCTGGACCGCCTGCCTACTCACAGGCGGCTGAAGTCAGCCGTTTCGGCGGAAGGCCATACCAAGGCACAACATAGGTTTATGGTTTGTGGAATGCGAGGTCCAAAGCCGGAACGTGACGAATCTGCTGCTCTGCAGTGGGCTACAAAATGGTTGAAGCGGAAAGATGCTACCCTGTTACTCGTGAATGAAGAACCACGCCACGGTTATGCCGCGTAACACACCCATCCGAAGAACGACGCGGCGTTTTTGGATTGGCAATTCAAACGGTAGCCCGCGGATTCTTGCTGGCGTGAAGTGGACTGCTCTTGCTGACGTGCGCTTGACTCAATCGGTACGCGGATATTTTACCGTTCGTTAGCTTATCAACGGCATGATGATGCTGTCCGAAACAGAAGCGCGGCGATTCGATTCGTGTTTTGTAATCGAGTGTCGCGACGATGCGAGAGACGGGGCATCAGGTGATGCATGAGCATGATGGTGATGGTGGCAGAAGAAAATGTTGCAGCAGTGCAACGTGTTCGAGTCAATCAACACCAAATGCACATGAATGACGGTGATGCTGCCAATATGTTGTTGACTGTTTAGCCGACACGCAACAACATGAGCTCACTTCACTTACGAGGAGGAAAAAATGGCTGTTGCTAAGAAGAAGACTGCTGCTAAGAAACCGGCTGCGAAGAAGCCCGCCGCCAAGAAGAAAACCGCTGCCAAGAAGAAGAAGTAACTTCGCGTGACGCCGTAAGGCGTCTCGTCTTGGAGCGTTTGCTTCAACCCCCGTTCAGTAATTCGCGCGTACGCCGAAATATTGGACGGGGGTTTTTATTTGTGCAGCATTCAGCCATTCATCGTGAAATGAATGGAACGACCATGCCGTAGGACGCTGCGACGAGCCCACCAGGGGTCAGCGCTTGTCGTTAACAGGCGTTAAGGTTTGTAAGGATTCTCGAGGATGCTGGGAGCAATAAGTCCCACGGTCACTCTGCTGCCAGGTCGACCATCGCGGTCAGGTCCGGGCGCTGGATAAAACGCCAGGCCGCACGGTCGGAATACAAGGCATGCAGCAGCTGATTGTTCAGGGCATGACCAGTGCAGTAGCCGCTGAAATTTCCAAGAATTGGCATGCCCGTCAGGCTGAGATCGCCGACAGCGTCCAGCAGCTTGTGGCGGACGAATTCGTCATTATAACGCAAGCCACCGTCATTCATCACCCGATCGCCACTGATGACGATGGCGTTTTGTAACGAACCGCCTCGTGCTAACCCGAGTTTGCGCAGCTGATCCACCTCTTCCAAGAAGCCGAAGGTGCGGGCGCGGCTGATTTCGCCTTTGAAGCCGTAAGGGTTGACGGTGAAATCGTAGCGCTGGCGGGCGATGGCCGCGCTTTTGAACATGATCTCGACCGTGAAGCTGGGCTGGTCAGACGGGGTCAGGCTGGCGGTCTTGTCGCCGTGCTGCACCACAA
>CAYOGS010000353.1:0-2292 GCA_964403435.1 uncultured Rhodospirillales bacterium
AGGCCCGGGTAGTCCGGTTGGGTGTTGCACAGCTCGCCGCCCGCCCAGCACAGCAGGGGGACGGTGAGATACAGGGCTTGCCGCTCTTGCCACTCTACAGGGTCGGCATAAGTGCGGAACAAGGTGGCATAGACATGCGCGACATCTACGCCGATGATTAACACCCCCCATAACCATGGCGGCAGAGTGCTGACGGCCACGACTTGTTGGTGAAAAATCAACGCCACTGCTGTCACCAGCAGCGCCGGTGCCAGGATGAAGGCACCATCCAGACGCGGCGAGAAAATCCAGGGTTGGGTTTGCCGGTTCATAGCAAGGACTCAAATGAAAGCTGCCTTTGGCGTAGCAACGCTTCCGCCGCGCGCACGCCTTGATAATTCGCTTCTTCAAATATCGAAATGCCGCTTTGGTCGGCATGCGCCAGAAAGAGCGGCGGCGCCACCTGCGGCATACGGTTCGGGTTCCAGATGTAACCGGGTGACGGCCGGATCATGCCATGCCCCCACAGCCAGACATCAAGATTTCGCACGGCGCCATTTAATTCGGGATGGATGCGGCGCAATTCGGCCAAGATGATGTCCTGCCATTCCTGGTATGAGCGCTTCAGTGCCTCCGTTCGCGCGAGTGCGGGCGGTAAATGATCGAGCGGCCAGTAGTAAGTGATGACGGTTTCATTCTGCACGCGATTCAGATTCTGGTGCGTCGCGACCACGTAGCCCAGCAGTTTGCTGTCATAGACCACATTGTCCCAGGCCAGCCGGCTGCCTTTGCCCTGCGGCAGCCGATTAAGAGTGACATTCGCCACCAGCCATGGACTATAGTGGTGCGGTGCTGGCAACGGCGTGTTCAACAGCCGAGACGCGATGAAGTGCGGCACGGCGAGGATGACGGCCTTCGCCTTTAGCGCTATACTGGTGTTCCGCGCCGTATCCAGCACCAGTAGCGTCGCGCCGTCGCGTTCCACGTTTAGGCTATAAGCTAGCAGGCCGGTGCGCGTCGAGCCTTGTAGCCGCTCCTGCATCCGGTTGACAATCCAGCCATTGCCTTCCGGCCAGGTCAGCACGCTGTCGGTGGCGTGGTTACCGGCGTGACCATGGCGGGCGGCGAAATAATGCAGCCCAGCCCAGGCCGAAACGGCGGAAGCGGGCGCGCCATAATCATCGCGGCAACAATAATCCACATACCAGCGCAGCGGTTTGGCGTCCCACTTTTGCAGTGCCAGCCAGTCTGCCATGCTGATACCGTCTAGCGCCAGCAGGTCAGGATCGCGGGAGCTATAGGCCAGCGGAATAGCGAAAGCTGGCTTGCCGTCCGTGCCGCGTTGGGTTTTTAAGGTCTGGATACGGCTGAAGAAAGCATCGAACTGCGCCTGGTCCGGGGGCGTCACGCCCAGTTGCGGCACCAGCCCGTCCTGCCAATGGCCAGCAATAAGCAGGCGCTCATGTGGGTCGGCACTCAGATAATAGTCGTTGTATATGGGTTGGTCGTTGCGCCAGCCGGTGATGATACCGAGTTCCCCGAACAACGCCTGCGCCGCGCGCGCTTCCGGCGTTAGCAACGGCACATAATGCGCGCCCCAGGGATAGGCGGAAACTTGGTTATGTCCGCTGCGCGCATTGCCGCCCAGCGCGTCGGTCATCTCCAGCAGGAGATAATTGCTATGCCCGGCGCGGTCGAGCGTCCAGGCGGCACTGAGACCGGCGATGCCGCCGCCAACAATGAGCGTGTCATGCGTTACGGTGGCGGTGACCGGCGGAAAGTCACCGCCGCGCAAGCGGTGGCCGAGACCGGCATCCGCGCCTAGATTCCTGCCGGGAATCTTCGTTGGTGACGTTGGGCGGAAAGTGGCGCCCAGCGCTACGACGCCGGCCAGACCCAGCCCACCGAGCAGCAGATGGCGCCGGCTAATGCGCGCCATAATCCGCCCATTCTTCGTCGAAATAATGCACCAGCGCCTGGTTATCTAGCCGGTTCACTGCGACCGACGCCCGTGCCATATCCGGTGGGAAGACCAGCATATTGGCGAGGGTGCTGGCGGTGAGATAGCGCAAGCCGGTGGGGTAATGTGTTGCGGGTTGGAATGGCCGGCGTCCGGCCAGCACAAAACCCCAAGATCCGAAGGATGGCACATGAGCATGATAAGGCGCCGTGACCAGCCCCACTTCTTCTAGAGTTGTGACGATGCACCAGAAGGATTTACGCGCCACGAAAGGCGAGGTGCTTTGAATTACCATCATGCCATCCGGCGCCAGCACGGCTTGCAGTAGATCATAGAAAGTTACGGTGTAAAGC
>CAYOGS010000354.1:0-2292 GCA_964403435.1 uncultured Rhodospirillales bacterium
TCGATTGATACCGGTTCTGCGAAGCAGGGCGGTGATCTGGGCTATTTCCCGCGCGGCGAGATGGTTAAGCCCTTCGCTGAGGCCGCTTTTGCCATGAAGAAAGGCCAAGTCAGTGATAAGCTGGTGAAGACTGATTTTGGTTATCATATCATCAAGGTAGAAGACGCACGCAAATCCGCGCCACCCTCTATTGACAGCGTGCGCGAGCAGATCAAGAACGCCCTGGGACAGGAGATGACCGTAAAGATCGTGCAAGAAATGGTCAGTAAAGCCAAAGTCGAACGCTTCAACCTGGATGGCACGCCAATTGAAGCCGCAAAACCGGAAGAAAAGAAGCCGGAAGAAAAGAAATAAGCCGTCCTTTGAAGCCGTTGAGAAAAGGGCGGCAGTGACTGTCGCCCTTTTTCTTAACGGGCTTTTGTGCCAGAACCGACGGCAAAGGAAATTGTTTGCATGACCGAATTCCTGCCCGCCTGGCCCTCATTGTTGGCTTTTCTCGCCGCCAGTTTGGTATTGGCCATCACGCCGGGGCCTGGCGTCTTGTATATCGTTGCGCGCAGCGTGACGCAGGGGCGCGCTGCCGGCTTGGCGTCCGTGTATGGTGTGGCGCTCGGTAATCTAGGGAATGCCTTGGGCGCAGCCTTGGGACTCGCGGCGTTGTTCGCTGCATCAGCCACCGCTTTTGCGGTCGTCAAATATGCTGGCGCTGCTTATCTGATTTATCTCGGTGTACAGATGTGGCGTGGTTCCGGCCGACACAACGCTGTCGTGACGATGCCGGAGAATGTGTCGTCTGAGGTGCCATTGGGCCGTATCTTCCGAGACGGTCTGGTCGTGGCGCTGCTGAATCCCAAGACCACCTTGTTCTTCGCGGCCTTCCTGCCACAATTCGTCACGGTCACCGCGCCTTTAGTGCAGACTGTTCTGCTGGGGCTGATCTTCGTCATCATTGCCACCGTCACAGATAGTCTTTACGCGCTGTTGGCTAGCAAGGTGCGCCCGTGGCTATTGTGGCGCGACGGACTAGGCGCGTGGGGGCGGCGTGTGGCTGGCAGCTTTTATATTGGCCTTGGTGTCGCGACGGCTTTGTCCGGTGCGCGCGGCAAAAGTTGAATGCTGAGCTACCGATGAGCCATTGCCTTGATGTCACGTTGCCGGCCTCTGCCTATCAGCCTAAGCCGCTGCTGGCAGTGGCCGCAGCCGTGCTGCTGGATGATGATGGACGCTTATTGCTGACCACCCGGCCGCCAGGCAAAAGCTTCGCGGGCTTGTGGGAATTTCCCGGCGGCAAAATTGGTGCGCAGGAATCGCCGGAGCAAGCCTTAGTGCGGGAGTTGCGGGAAGAGTTGGGCATTCATGTGGGGCTCGGTTGCCTCTCACCTTTGTGTTTTGCCTCGCATGATTATGAAACATTCCATCTGCTGATGCCGATCTTCGCCTGCCGCGTCTGGCGAGGGACGCCGATTGCGCGAGAAGGTCAGCACCTCGCTTGGGTGGCGTTACCTGAGTTGGACAATTATGAATTGCTGCCGGCCGACCGGCCGGTGCTGCCTTTGTTGCGAGCATTGCTGTGACTGTCTCGGCGCTCGATCGTCTAACGCAACTGTTGGCCAAGCTGCCAGGGCTAGGGCCACGCTCGGCACGCCGCGTGGTTCTCCACCTGCTGAAGAAGCGCGAGACACTTCTGTTGCCGCTGCTCGATGCTCTGCAGCGTACGGCGTTGGAGATGCGTTTCTGCCAGCACTGCGGCAATCTGGATGTCAGCGATCCTTGTCATATCTGTACCGATCCACGCCGCGACCGCACTCTCATTTGCGTGGTGGAAGACGTGGCAGATTTGTGGGCGATCGAGCGCAGCCGGGCATTTCGAGGCCTGTACCATGTCCTGGGTGGTACGCTTTCGGCGCTGGACGGCGTGCGCCCGGATGATCTGCGAATCGCGGTGCTGGTCGAACGGGTGGCGGCTGGTGGAGTAGAAGAGGTCATCCTGGCGCTCAACGCCACCTTGGATGGCCAGACCACGGCGCATTATGTTGCGGCGCAACTTGAGGCAAGCGCCATACATATCAGCCGCTTGGCGCATGGTCTGCCCGTCGGCGGCCAGTTGGATTATTTGGATGATGGCACACTGACGGCCGCGCTGCAGGCGAGGCGCCAGGCCTGAACTGTATGATTTTCGAAGAAAATCATTGCATTTGCGAAAAATTTTAGCGACGAGAACCAAGTTTTCACGCATTATTAACGTCACTTCGCCAAGAGTAGGCCACCGGTCGTAAGGCCGCCAGTGTGTCC
>CAYOGS010000355.1:0-1546 GCA_964403435.1 uncultured Rhodospirillales bacterium
GTCATACACCCTTCTTCACGAACTATCGCCCGCAGTTCTACTTCCGCACCACTGACGTGACCGGCGAAGTGATTTTGCCGCAAGGCACTGAGATGGTGATGCCGGGCGACAATATTTCGGTGGACGTCAAGTTGATTGCGCCTATCGCCATGGATGAGGGTCTTCGCTTCGCTATCCGCGAAGGTGGCCGCACAGTCGGTGCCGGTGTGGTGGCAAAAATTATCGAATAACGATGCGAGGCGGGGGCTGGAGAGCCGGTCCCCGCCTTATGAATAGGTGGTATGAATGAGCATTCAGTATCCCTTTGGCTGGCACTTAAATCTCAACGGCGTCAAATCGAGTACGCTACGGGATGCTGGCAGGGAACTGACGAAACTAAACGGCAAGCGTTTCCGCGACGCGCGCGACGGCGGCAAGACTAGGGTCTTGCGGGTGGAGCGTAAAGGTGGCGAACGGTTGAAGATTTACATTCCGGCATAGTGCCGGAAGGATTTGACAAGAAGGATGCCGCTCAGAGCGCGGTATCACAACAGGGTAGAGAGCAAGATGGACGCACAATCGATCCGTATCCGCCTCAAGGCGTATGATCATCGCGTGCTTGACCAATCGGTCGGGGAAATCGTCAATACTGCAAAGCGCACAGGTGCGCGCGTGGTTGGACCGATTCCGTTGCCCACGCTGATCGAGCGATTCACGGTCAACCGCGGTGCCCATATTGATAAAAAATCGCGTGAACAGTTCGAAATGCGGACGCATAAGCGGCTGCTCGACATCCTCGACCCCACGCCGCAGACGATTGACGCGCTGATGAAGCTCGATCTCGCCTCCGGTGTTGACGTCGAGATCAAGGTTTAGGAGTGCAGCCATGAGCGCGAAACGACGCACCGGCCTGCTGGCGAAGAAAATCGGGATGACCCGTCTGTTTGACGAGAAAGGTACGCATGTACCTGTGACCGTGTTGCAGGTGGAGCAATGCCAAGTTGTGGCGGTTAAGACGCAAGAGCGGGATGGTTATGTCGCACTGCAGGTTGGTGTGGGTAAAGCCAAGGCCAACCGCGTGACCAAGCCATTGCGCGGCCATTTCGCTAAAGCGAAAGTGGAGCCCAAGAAAGAGCTCGTGGAATTCCGTGTCTCGCCTGATGCGGTGCTGGATGCTGGGGCTGAAATTACCGCAGCGCATTTTGTTGCTGGACAGTTCGTTGATGTGACGGGTGTGACGATTGGCAAGGGTTTTGCCGGTGTCATGAAGCGCCACAATTTCGGCGGCTTGCGCGCGACGCACGGGGTTTCCGTGTCGCATCGGAGCCACGGTTCGACCGGTGGACGTCAAGATCCCGGCCGGGTGTTCAAGAACAAGAAGATGGCTGGTCATATGGGTGCGGTCCGTGTAACGCAACAGAATCTCACTGTCGTTGCGGTGGACGTCGAGCAAGGGCTGATCATGATTAAGGGCGCCGTACCCGGAGCCGATGGCGGTTATCTGCAGGTGCGCGATGCGGTGAAGCGTCTGCTGCACAAGGATGCTCCGTTTCCGGCCGGTTTGAAG
>CAYOGS010000355.1:1556-2291 GCA_964403435.1 uncultured Rhodospirillales bacterium
AAGGATTGATTTGAGGTTTGACCATGAAAACGTCCGTCGTAGATTTGAATAATAAGAAGGTTGGGGACATTGAGTTGGCCGATGGCGTTTTCGCGGTTGAAGAACGCGGCGACGTGCTAGCGCGTGTCGTGTTTTGGCAACGTGCGAAAGCCCGCGCTGGTACTCATAAGACTAAGGATATCGCGGAAATTAGTGGCACGACCAAAAAGCCATGGGCGCAAAAAGGTACTGGTCTGGCACGTCAAGGTAGCTTGCGTTCGCCGCAATTCCGTAAAGGCGCAGTGATTTTTGGCCCCGTAGTACGGAGCCATGCTCATGATCTGCCAAAGAAGTTCCGGCGCCTGGCACTGTGTATGGCCCTGGCTTCCAAGCAAAAGGCCGGCAAGCTTATTGTGCTGGACTCCGCTAAGGCTGAAAGCATGAAGACCAAGGAGATGCTGGCCAAGCTGAATAAGCTTGGTGCGGAGCGTGCCTTGATTATTGACGGCGCGAATCTGGATCCGAATTTTGCACTAGCTGTGCGTAACCTGCCGCATGTGGATTTGCTGCCTGAGCAGGGCGCGAATGTGTATGACATCCTGCGGCATGACACGCTGGTACTGACCCGCAATGCGGTGGAGCAGCTGCAGGCGCGTTTGCTCCAGCAGGCGGCGTAAGGAGTGATGATGATGGCTTTGAAGAAACCAAAAACTGATGCCGTACCCGTCATGACGCCGGCAATGTTCGATATTATCC
>CAYOGS010000356.1:0-2274 GCA_964403435.1 uncultured Rhodospirillales bacterium
CAAACTTTGCAGCGTTCCTATCAGGCGGCAGCGCGGCTGGTTGGTATCGTGCAGCAGCTCAATCAAACGATTATTGACATGGTGCGGTAATGATCACGGGCGTCAGCAATATCAGCATTCTCACCCAGGCTATCACCGGCCTGACCAACGGCCAGGCCACCCTCGCCAATTTGACGCAGCAATTATCCAGCGGTATCCGCTCCTCGGATCTGACAGACTATACGGGGCTAGAAGCGCGCACGCTGGTCAATGGTCGCAATGTGCAGGCGAAGGCGGAAAGCTATATCGCCGCCGGCAAGAGTGTGGCGCCGCGGCTCAAGCTCTATGAAAGCACCCTCGGGGCATTGGAGAGCCTAATCAATACCACGGTGAGCACCATCCGCACGACACAGAATGCCGGCGCCGCTGCCGAACAGGGGGTCAAGGCGCAAATCGAAGGCACGATGGATCAGGCCGCCTATTATCTAAACCAAAAAGTTGGCGACCGCTTTCTCTACTCCGGCACGCGCTATACGGCGCAGCCGGTTGGTGATCTCAAAACCCTGCCGGTACCGCCGGCCGAGACTTTTCCGGTAACCAACCCGGCCTTGCCACCCTATGACCCAGCAGCGCCTGGCAGCAGCGCTCTGGCTTATACGCGCGACGCGGTGACCCTCGATGACAATCTGCAGCTGACCTACGGCATTCCCAGCACCGACAGCGCCATCCAGAACCTTATCCAGGGTCTGCGCTTCGCCTATGCTGCGACTCAAGACAGCGGCAATTATGACACCTACATGGCACAGGCTGGCACCTTGATGGACCAGGCGCTGAGCGGCATTCGCAGCCTGCGCACCCAAATCGCCGGCAATCAGAAAATTCTTGCTGAAACCGAGAATGGCCAGAAGACCACCATCAACCTGCTGCAAGAGCAGATTGACGGTATCCGCAGTGTGGATGTGACCGAAGTTTCCGCTAAAATCACCTCTTACGAATCGCAACTGCAGGCTTCTTATGCGGCAACTTCGAAACTCATCACCCTCACACTGTTGGATTATCTGTAAACCTTTTGGAGCCGGCAAATGCAACAAGTGATTGATCTCGATCCCGTGCTGCTGCGCTATGCCGCGGCGCTGCGTGGTGTGGTGCCGCCCATGCCGGAAGCGCCCTTTCACTATGTGCGCTGGGGCATGCCGGATCAGGCAGCGGCACTGAGTTTGGCGGCCAGCAATCCGGAGGGTCAGTTCAGCTTTATTGTGGCTGACGAGCCGACACGGCAGATGGCGGAACAGCTGCGGCAAAAGTTGCGGCTCAAAAATTGCGTCTTCCTGCGCCCGGAAGATGCAACGGGTTTGCGCCAAATACAGTTCCTGTGCGCCGACCTGCGCGGTATGGCAGCAGCGGATATGGCAACTCTGCAGGCATTGGCTGGAGCTGCGCTGGCGCCCGGCGGGTTTTTTGCTTGTCAATATGCACCATTTGCTGCTGGCCAGGATGGGTTGCAGTTCATGGCGGCGGAGTTCGCACCGGAAATGACCGCGGCACAGCGGCAGGAATATCTGACGGAGCTGCAACAGTTAGGCGCACATTATTTCACGCGTCGGCCGACAGCTGCCCAGGCTTTGGCGGCAGCGATTGCCAACCAAGCAGCGGATGACTATCTGCAGCAACATGGCGCAGGACAACCAACGCAGAGCGCCACGGTGCAGATGATCGCCGGTATGACAGCGCAAGGCTGCAGCTTCGTTGGTGACGCCACAGTGCAAGCCAATTACCTGGAAATGATGGTGCCGGCAGCGGCGCAACCCTTGCTGGGTACACTGCGCCTGCATCTGCTCTATGAAGTCATCAAGGATTTTGCCACGGATCGCGCCAGCCGTGCCGATATTTGGGTCAAGCAGCCTGCCACTGTGAGCAGCGATCTGGCAGCGCTGTTCGGTCCGTTTTACTTCGGCCTATCGGACGCCGGTGCCGGCGAAGCACCGCAGGTCACACTTCACGGGCAGACGCTCGACCTGACAACACCGATCTTTCAGGCTTGGCTGACTCTGCTGCGCCTAATGCCGTTGACCATCGGCGATTTTCTTTCCCATCCGCAGGCTGCTGGTTTCGCGCCGCAAGATGCGGTGATGGCGATTAACACATTGGTGGCATTCCAGGTGGCGTTGCCTATGCGCTCCAGCTTCAGCGGCATGGGAAGGGCTGATCTCTCCTATCCGCGTCTGGCAGGCGGCTATAACCAACAATTGCAACAACAGAATCTTGCCGAAGCCACAGTTCTGCTGGCCTCACCGG
>CAYOGS010000357.1:0-2274 GCA_964403435.1 uncultured Rhodospirillales bacterium
GCATCAGGCCGAGAATGGATTTCAGCATCACAGATTTACCGGTCCCGGAACCTCCAATGATGACCACGGATTCACCGCGGCAAATATCGAGATTAATACCATTCAGTACCTGTTTTGCCCCGAAGGATTTGCGTACATCGGTCAGGGCGATCTTGACCGGCATGGTCGGGCAGGGCGTTGCATCTTCCATCTCTAATTGCCCACAAAGAAAAAGCCGGTGAGAACGTAATTCGAGATTAATATCAGAATTGAGGCGGAAACCACCGCATTGGTGGTGGCCATGCCGACGCCCTGGGCCCCTCCCTTAGAATGATAACCATGATAGCAGCCCATGAGAGCAATGATGAAACCGAACACTGCCGCTTTGACCAAGCCGGAAAAGACATCCATAAATTCCATGAACTCCCAGCTTTGCCGGATATATTGTGCGGCATTCATCTCCAGCTTATAGACGCTGACGACATATCCACCGAAAACGCCGATGATATCGCCCACCAACACGAGCAGGGGGAGCATCAACGTGCCGGCAAACAGTCTAGGCGCAACCAGATACTTGAACGGGTTAGTAGACAACGTGGTCAAAGCATCAATCTGCTCCGTCACGCGCATGGTACCTATTTCGGCGGCGATGGCGGCGCCGATGCGTCCACCCACCATAAGGCCGGCCAGAACTGGGCCAAGCTCACGCGTAATGGAAATGACCACGACGTTAGCGATGGCCCCTTCCGCGTTGAAACGGGCAAAGCCCGTATAAGTCTGGAGCGCTAGAACCATACCGGCGAACAAAGTGGTCAAACCGACAACTGGCAGCGAGTAATAACCGATATCAACCATCTGCCGGAAAATCTGCCGGAAATAAAAAGGCGGCCGAAATAGATGCTGGACGCAAGTGGCCAAAAAGATGCCGAATCGCCCTGATGCCTGCAAAAATTCAATCAGGGTGCGTCCGAGCAGCGCGAACGGATTGGTGGCCAACATCGTCTTCCTCATAAACACGCCGGTAGCGCGAACCCAGTCCAGTCAAAATCTCATACCCTATTGTGCCAGCTGCTGCCGCCACTGCATCCACACCCTGCTCCCGGCCGAACAGTTCGGCGTAGGTGCCAGGCTGGCAATCTTGGTCAGGCACATCCGTGACATCAACCGTGATCAGATCCATGGAAACACGCCCGACGATGGGGGCAGCCCGAGTGCCGAAAAACACCTGGCCGCGATTGCCGAGCGAACGTAGAAAACCGTCCGCATAACCTACAGGCAAGACGGCTACTTTGCCAAGTCGTTTGCTGTGCCAGGAGACGCTATACCCGACTGCCTCGCCGGGCTGTAGTGTTCGCAACTGGATGACGGGTGCTTCTAATCGCGCTACCGGTTGCATCGGGTTCGGATGTGGCAGTATGGGGTTTATGCCATAGAGAGCGCAACCCGGCCGCACCTGTTTGAAATGGTAACGGCTGCCGAGAAACATACCTGAAGAGTTGGCGAAGCTGACCGGTGCCGTGGGCAGCGTTTTTAGGCGTCGTGTCAACTCGGCTAACTGCTCAACGTTAAAAGGGTGCTGCGGTTCGTCGGCGCATGCCAGGTGGCTGAGCCAAAATTTGATCTCCAGGCCGGACAACACTTCTGATCGTTCAGCAAGCTGAGCCGTTTCGGCAGCGCTCAGTCCCAGACGATTCATGCCAGTATCAAGGTGGATGATAACAGGGCAGACGGCTCTGACTTCCCCTGCCTGATGATGCCAGGCTAGAATATCCGGCCAGCTGCACAGCACCGGTAGCAGCCGATGTTGCCTCGCTAGCGCCACGTCTTTGGCCGGTATGCCATGCAGAACTGCTATTTCTGCTTGTGGCAGCAATTGGCGTAAAGACAAGCCTTCTTCAATATGGGCGACATAAAAAAAACTGCAGCCGGCGCGGGCTAAAGCCGGAGCTACCTGTGCCAAGCCCAGGCCATAGGCATCGGCCTTCACCGCCGCCGCCACTTGGCTACGTGGTGCACATGCTGAAAGTTGCCGGTAATTGGCGGAAACCGCCGCCAAAGATACGGTAAGGATGCCTGCGATATTGCTGGTCATTCGCTGGCCGGCTCATAGCGTTGCTCGAGGTCAGAAAAGCGGGTGAAGCGGCCATCGAAATGCATATGCACCGTGCCGGTCGGGCCATGGCTGTTCTTGCCGATGATGTCCTGCGCGTTGTTACGGATTTTCTCACCTTGTTCCATCCAGCGTTGATGGCGAGTGTTAAAGCTGTCTTCCGTCTCGTTCTCGCGGCGCTTGGG
>CAYOGS010000358.1:0-2273 GCA_964403435.1 uncultured Rhodospirillales bacterium
CCGAAGGGCTGGCGCGCCGCATAATCAATAACGAAGTGCCTGAAGTGCTGGCCAGCGCCACCATCTTCGCGCTGGACATGGGCGCATTGCTGGCTGGCACGCGCTATCGAGGCGATTTCGAGGAGCGGTTGAAGCAAGTACTCAAGGCACTGCATGATCTGCCGCAGGCGGTACTGTTCATTGACGAAATTCATACTATCATCGGCGCAGGCGCTACCTCCGGCGGCTCGATGGACGCCTCCAACCTGCTCAAGCCGGCGCTGGCCTCTGGCACGCTCCGCTGCATCGGCGCGACGACCTATAAGGAATTCCGCCAGCATTTCGAAAAAGACCGCGCACTCGTGCGCCGCTTCCAGAAGATTGACATCAACGAGCCGAGCATCGCCGACACGATCAAAATCCTACAAGGGTTGAAGAGCTATTACGAAGAGCACCACCAGGTGCATTTCACCAGCGAAGCGGTGAAGAGTGCGGTGGAACTGGCCGCACGCTATATCAACGACCGCAAGCTGCCGGACAAGGCAATTGACGTGCTGGACGAAGCTGGCGCGGCGCAGATGCTGCTGCCTGTGGCCAAGCGCAAGCGCAGTCTGGGGGTCAAGGATATCGAGACGATCGTCGCTAAAATCGCGCGCATTCCGGCCGCCACCGTTTCGCAAGATGACAAGCTGATGCTGCAACATCTGGAACGCGATTTGTTGCGCCTGGTGTATGGGCAAGAAGAAGCTATCGCTGCCCTGGTTGCCGCCATCAAGCTAGCGCGGGCAGGGCTGCGCGAGCCGGAAAAGCCCATCGGCTCTTACTTGTTCTCCGGGCCCACGGGCGTTGGTAAGACTGAGGTGGCGCGTCAGCTGGCGCTAGCGTTGGGCATCGAACTCAAACGTTTTGACATGTCCGAATATATGGAACGTCATGCCGTGAGCCGGCTTATCGGCGCACCGCCGGGCTATGTCGGCTTCGACCAGGGAGGGCTGCTGACCGATGCGGTGGATCAGCACCCGCATTGCGTGCTTCTGCTGGACGAAATCGAAAAGGCGCATCCTGATGTGTACAACATCCTGCTGCAAGTGATGGATCACGGCAAGCTGACCGACCATCAAGGCAAGCAGGTAAATTTCCGAAATTGTATCCTCATCATGACCACCAATGCCGGCGCCAGTGACCTGGCCAAGCCGCCCATGGGCTTCAACCGCGCCGGCCGTACGGGCGAAGACAACGAAGCGATCAGCAAATTGTTCACGCCGGAATTTCGTAACCGTCTGGATGCCATCATCGCCTTTAAGCCACTTAGCGAAGCCACCATCGGCAAGGTCGTGGAGAAGTTCATCCTGCAGCTGGAAGCGCAGCTCAGCGACCGCGGCGTCACGCTGGAACTGACGACCGCAGCGCGCACCTGGCTGGGAACCAAGGGCTATGATAGCAATTACGGGGCGCGCCCGTTAGCGCGCGTGATTCAGGACAAAGTCAAGCAGCCGCTGGCGGAAGAACTCCTGTTCGGCAAGCTGGCCAAAGGCGGCGCCGTCACCATTGGGCTTGATACGGCGACGGATAAGCTAACTTTCAGCTTTGCCCCTGGCGGTGAGCCCTCACCACGCGGCAAGGGCGAAAAACCTAAGAAAACCAAGGAACCGGTGTCCGAATAAGCCTTTGTTTCCGTCGCCTGCTTCGCTTATAAAGGCGCGTGGGAGGAAGCACGATGCTTGAGGTGAAACTGACCGGCGTGGGCACGGGCGTGGCGATCATTCTGCCACGTGAAGCGCTTACGCACCTTCAGGCCGACAAAGGCGATACGCTGAAACTAATTGAGACGGCTGACGGCTATCGCCTGTCTAAGCATGACCCAGCCTTCCTTGACCAGATTGATGCAGCGCAGGACATCATGCAGAGCATGCGCGAGGCATTGCAGGAAATGTCGAAATAGCGCGCCATGAATAAGGAACCGATTTGGTTACGCCGCGACGCCGTGATTGCGATGCATAAAGTGCAGATCGCAGAGCATGGCGGCAAATCGGGCGTGCGCGACAGCAGAGCGTTGGACACCGCACTGGCACGGCCGGCGGAGTTTCATGCCGGTAGCCAGCCGCCGCTGCCAGACCTCGCAGCGAATTATGCCAGCAGCCTACTACGGAAGCTGCCGTTTATAGACGGCAACAAACGCATCGCCTTCGTCTGCGCACTCACCTTCCTACGGCTCAACGGCCTACATTTCAACGGTACGGCCGGAGAGAGCGCATCCCTCATGATGCGCCTTGCCAAAGGCCGTGCCTGCGAGA
>CAYOGS010000359.1:0-1764 GCA_964403435.1 uncultured Rhodospirillales bacterium
GCACAGTATAATAAGGGCGATAGCAGGCTGATCGTCAAGCACGCTGCGCTGTTGGCCCATTTTCTGCCTCTGTTCTGAAAATTACTTCGATAACCTTAGCGCAATATAGCATAGGCACGCAAACGGGTTAATCTTTTCGTGGTCAGTTTGAGAGAGCGAAAATTAACCTATTCGTGGAGTGGGTATTAACCGCTCACAGCAGCTTGTTGCTCGCGCAGCGAATATTCGAGAATTTCATTGACAATCTCTTCGATAACCGCCGACGTTCCTGCAGATGCGTCGGAGTCCCCGGCCTCTGAACGGGCGACGATACGCCGGCGAATTTCCGATCGCGCTGACCCGCCTTGGAAGAACATCGCCAACATCCGTCGAGCACGCGCCGCGCCAAGCTTGTTATAGAGTTTATTACGCAAAGCCACGTCTTCGGACGAAGTGTTCAACGCCCACAGCTCAATCGGCCCCAGAGTATTGATCAGATGCTGCTCATAACGCCCCTCATTGGTGCCGAGAATGAGCAACGAAGGCGCGCCTGAAGGCCGAGGCCCCGTGAGGCGGTAGCGCATCACCCAACGCGCCGTGTCTGAGAGACCAAAGCGATCCGCGGTTTCGGCAATCGCCCGATCACTGACGGCGGCACCGCAAATCCATACACCCGTTGCCAAATCCACCATGTCTTTGGAAAAGTCATCCAAAAGTTGCGAAGCCAGCACTACCTGGACACCCCATTTACGACCCTCACGCACATCGCGAATCACCTGGTTGCGAACCGCCGGTGTTTTGCTGGTACGGTGAAATTCGTCGAAAGAAATCCGCTTCGGCGTTTCGCGAATTTCGCGGATACGCGCTTCATGAAACGGACGATATTTCTCCGGCATATTCTTGAGTGACTCGGGCCCGATCCACCACTGGCGGATCAGAGCGTGGCGCGCAAGCATATACATGATAGCGGTCTGTCGATCGGCGATTTCATCGCCCTGCGGAGCCACATCCTGCAAATCCACAGCAGTGACACGGCTCGCACCGATATCGAACCGAGTGATGGACGCGAGAATCGGAAACTCGCGGATTGCAGAAGCAACCATACGTTCGAAGGCATGAATGACGCTTTCAGCAGAAGCGCCAATTTGCGT
The DNA here is from genome assembly GCA_964403435.1 of uncultured Rhodospirillales bacterium. Classification (GTDB taxonomy): domain Bacteria; phylum Pseudomonadota; class Alphaproteobacteria; order UBA9219; family RFNS01; genus JAGOHT01. Next base: position 1,131 of record CAYOGS010000359.1, read on the forward strand.
TTCTTCCAGCAAAGCCCGGATCTGCGGACGTCGCGCGGCCGTAACGGCGTCTACCAATGTGGGGTTCGCATGCCGCTGCGCCATCATCGCTTCGTGGTAGAGTTCACGATCATAGAGCTCGTCCACAACTTCCCACCAGTAGGGGTCAGGCGGCAAATGGATGTCGTACTTGGCGATAGCCTCGTCAACTTCCTGCTCAATGCGCTTGAGATAAGGGCGACCTTCGGTGTTTGCCCCTTTTTCGTCACGCCAACGATACATCTCGTCAATACACAGCCCCACCAGCTGTACCATACCGTCATACGGCGCAGCCTGACCAGGCGGCGTGCAGAGCAGAGTTAAGAGCTCCGTGAGATAAGCACGCTCATCTGGCAATGGATAACGGCAACCCAACTGCGTATCAAACGGATTGATGGCATAGTCCGGCGTCATACGCAGCTTGAAAGCTGTCGCCTCATAGCGGCGGTCAGCCGGCAGAGCATCACGTAAGAGTGAAATGAGGCCCGACGAGGACGGGCCGATATCCATGATGGCAATAAACGGTAGCTTGGCCGTGCCTGCCGACAGCACTGTACCAAGATTGAGCGCATTCATCAGCACTGACTTACCAGCACCGGGCTGCGCAAATATTAAG
>CAYOGS010000359.1:1774-2264 GCA_964403435.1 uncultured Rhodospirillales bacterium
AAACCAAGTGGTGGTCAACGACGATCCCGGTTGGTATGGCCACATTCTCCCGTCAGCCGTACGGAACAGCACGGAACCTTCTTCAAACGGCGAAGATGCACGTTGCCAAGGCAGAAGTTTCGCTACTTCACGCAAAGGCACGACCGTAGGAGGTGCTGTTGAGGCACAAGCTACCCCCAAAGCAGACGACATCGTGCCTTCAAGCGGATCTCCCATCGCGGATGAAGCCTGACAATAACCCCACGATTCCACTGCCTGCACCAAGGATGAAGCGCGTGTTTCCAGCAGCTTCATGTTTTCCTGTGGAGCAAAAGTAGCCAAGGAAACACGTAATTTCACTACAGCCTCATTCTGAGACAGTGCTTTTAGTGTTTCCAGAGATGTTTTAATGGAACGATTGACTTCATTGGAAAATGTAAGAACGCCAGCAAGGAAGGTTTTTAATCCAACAGCATCAGCGCCTGCGCTCTCAATCAAGAAAGAAATGCGA
>CAYOGS010000360.1:0-2260 GCA_964403435.1 uncultured Rhodospirillales bacterium
TCCGTTCGCCCTATGTGGTGTGGCCGGGGCAGGAAGTTACGTTGCCGGCGGGCAGCGGCCTGGCCAGCAACTATGCCAGCGCTCATCAGGCGCCGACCGGCTACACGGCGCCACAAGTGGCCAGTCGCTATGCTGCTACACCGCGCTATGGGGATCCCGTTCAACTGCAAGATTCGCCGCCGGTGCAATATCCAACTCAGACTATGCCTTCAGCCGGCCGCTATCCGCGCTATGCTGCGAACACTCCGGCCTACGACAATTATGTACCCAATTTGGCTCGCAGCGAGCAGGTGGAGTCTCAGGCTTTGCCGCCGCCGCGCCAATATGCCGCAGCCGGGAAAGCACCGCTGGACGACCTGGACGTGAAAGCAGAACAGACTGTCGCGGATTTCGCGCCGAACGAACGTTTTCTTTGGCCGGTGGAAGGTCCCGTTCTGATGGCTTATGGGCCGCGCCGCAATGGCAGCAACAATGACGGCATCAACATCGCAGCGCCGCGCGGCACTCCGGTTTCAGCCGCCGCGAATGGCGTGGTTGTGTTCGCCGACCGTCAGGGCGATTATGGGAATCTGGTGCTGGTGCGCCACGGCAACGGCTTTGCTTCCGCCTACGCTCACCTCGACAAAATGATTGTCGAGAAAGATATGGTGGTGGCGAAAGGCGATATGATCGGCACCGTGGGCAGCAGTGGCAAAATCAAGGGACCGCAGCTGCATTTCCAAATCCGGCGCAGCAGCAAACCGGTTGACCCGGAGCGTTACATGCCCGACCGGCCTGACCCAAATCCCTATTAACCAGTATGGATCCGGGTGTTGTCCGTCATCCGGTTGACAACCAACCCGAAACAGTCAACAAAGGCGCATCCGGCGCTGCTGCGCTGCTTTTTTTGTTGAGACAACTCCAATGCAAGTCAACGCCAACACCCTACGCAAGGGGCATGTCGTAGAGAATAACGGCAAGCTCTATGTTGTCATTCGTTCCGAAATCACCATTCCCGGCAAGGGCAACGCCATCGTCCAAGTGGATATGAAGGATATCCGTACGGGCGTGAAGACCGAAGTGCGCTACCGCACCCAAGAGACGGTGGAGCGAGTTCAAGTAAATGAGCAAGATATGCAATATCTGTTCAGCGAAGGTGACTTATTCACCTTCATGGATCAGGAATCCTTCGAACAGATGACAATTCCGCGCGACGTGATCGGCGACCCAGCGGTCTATCTGCAGGACGGCATGGTCTGTTCGGTCAAAAGCTTCGAGGGTGCCGCTCTGGCGGTAGAACTGCCTCCGAGTGTGGTGTTGGCGATTACCGAGGCCGACCCGGTGGTGAAGGGTCAGACAGCGTCTTCGTCTTACAAGCCAGCAGTGCTGGAGAACGGTGTGCGCATCCTGGTGCCACCTTTCATCGAGGCTGGTACCCGCGTCGTGGTTAATACAACCGATAACAGCTATGTTGAACGCGCTAAGGATTGAGTTGTGGCCATTCGTAGCGCGTTAATGACCGTAATGGTCAGAGCTGTTGAAAAGGCGGCTAAGGGGTTGATCAGGGACTTCGGCGAGGTGGAACATCTGCAGGTTTCCCGTAAGGGCCCCGCCGATTTTGTCAGCGCTGCAGATTTAAAGGCACAGGACGTTTTGCGCGCCGAACTCAGCAAATCACGGCCGGACTTCGGTTTTATCACCGAGGAGGGCGATGAGAAGCAGACGGATAAGCCTTTCCGCTGGATTATCGACCCGCTGGACGGCACCACCAATTTTCTGCATGCGGTGCCCCATTGGGCCATTTCAGTGGCGGCGGCGCAGGGTGAGCAGCTTTTGGCCGGCATTGTCTATAACCCGATTTCCGACGAAATGTTCTGGGCGGAAAAGGGAGTCGGTGCCTATTGCAACCACCAACGGCTACGTGTCTCAGCGCGCAAGGATTTGAGCGATTGCCTGGTTGCCACCGGCATTCCCTTCAAAGGGCATGAAAACCCGGATTTCATGGCGCAGCTCGGCCGGCTGGCGCCCCAGGTTGCCGGCACACGGCGTTTTGGTTCTGCAGCGCTTGACCTCGCTTTTGTCGCCGCCGGCCGCTATGACGGCTATTGGGAAAGCGGCGTTAATATTTGGGATATTGCTGCCGGTCTCTTGCTCGTAACCGAGGCTGGGGGTATTGTCAGTCCGTTGCGTTCGGGACAAAGCCCCATGCTGTCCGGTGCACTACTGGCCAGCAACCAGAATTTGCATCAGTCGTTACTGACTATTTTACGGGGTTCGTGAC
>CAYOGS010000361.1:0-2254 GCA_964403435.1 uncultured Rhodospirillales bacterium
CCTGTAAAACTCAGCGCGGTGGTGCGTTCCGTCTGGCGCAAGCGGCTTTGTGCAGTGTAACGGCGCTGGCGACTTTGGCGGGGATAAAGTTTGACGACATCGCCGCCAGTTGGCACAAACATCAAGCCCATCAAGCGCAGCAGCAGGCCTTAACGCCAATCCTCAACAACCCTCTGAATTACGCCGATTACCAGGAAGATGCGACACGCCGGGTGATTGCGCCGCTGAGCGTCGACCCCAACGTCAACCGGCGCGTTACCAACGACATCAGCACGACCAGATTGGAAGACAATCAGCGAACGCTGCTACGTAACCGATTGGAACTTGATCATGCCATTGCCACTTGCGCGCAGCGGTCAGCTGATTGCGCGCCGGGCATCGCCGAATATAGCAGCATGATCAGAGTGGCAGGGCAGTTGCCGGATCGGCTGACGCAAACGGGCTTCGTCAATGCCTGGGTGAACACCGCCATCCGCTATGACCGTGACGAGGCCAAAGCCAATTGGCGTCGCACACTTACCGAAGCACTGGCTGACGGCCAAGGCGTGTGCGACGAGCAATCGCAATTGAAGTTCCATGCTCTCAATCGAATTGGCTTCCCCGCCCAGGATACAAGAATTATCTTCGCGGCGCTGACACAAGGCGGCCAGCGCACGGGCGCGCATGCGTTTGTATTAACCCGCATCGATGAAACGAATTGGGTGCTGGATAATCAACAGCTCCCTATACCGACCGTCACGTCGGCGCAGCAGCAAAGACGCATCTTGGGTATTCACGCGCAAATGCTGCCGGATACGCGGCATGCCAACACGGTCGGCGCACCGCTGCCCGTCATCGGCGATCGCAGTGTGTTTCCACGTCAAGCCCATACCTACCTGACCGCCGCTCCCTATGCCGGCATCGTCGAGGCGGATAAGGAACCGTTTTTCGTCGGCAAGCGCCTGACCTTGCGCCGCCGATCAACGGGCATCGCGGCCGATTTTGATTTGAATCAGGCGCTCGACGCAGCGGCAGCGCCTGTCAGAACACAGGCTAGTGCCGCGTTACAAACGGCTCTGCTGCCGCATCGCTCAGTAGCAAAAGTTCAGACGCAACCGCTGTTGGCTAACCAGCGCTAATGCGCGCACACCTTACTCTTCAATTTCCTTATACGTGCCGTCTGCCCAGCGATACATGGCGAATTGCGGATTTTTCACGTCGCCTTTGGCGTCAAACCCTAAAGTTCCGAGCACGGTTGTGTAATCTTGCGACCGAATAGCCGCTGCCACCGCTGCGCCGTCCGTCTTGCCGGCTTTGGTTATTGCCGCCGTCAGCACCTCCACCGCCGCATAGCTTTGCAGCGTGAAGCCTTCCGGCTCGAAACCACTGGCGCGAATCCGCGCCACGGCATCCTTGGCGGATGGATTCTTGCGCGGGTCTGGGTTGAAGGCCATCAGAGTGCCAGTGCCGGCTGCGCCAGTGATAGACCAGAATTCGCTGGTCGTCAGTCCGTCGCCACTGATGAGTTGGATGGCCAGCTTCTGGTCATGTATCTGCCGCACCAACAAGCCGGCCTCGGCATGATAGCCACCAAAGAATAGCACCGTGACCTTGTCCGCTTTAAGTTTGGCGATGAGTGCCGAGAAATCACGCTCGCCGCGATTGATGGCGTCGAAACTGGTTTCCTTAATGCCAGCGCCATGCAAGGCTTTACGTACCTCTTCCGCCTGGCCATGGCCGAAGGCGGTCTTGTCATGGATGATCGCGACAATCTTGCCGGCAAAATGCTTGGCGATATAGGCTCCAACCGCTGCGCCTTGCTGGTCATCGCGGCCACAGACGCGAAAGACATTGCCGGTCGCTTCATCCGTCAGCGTCGGATTAGTCGCGGCAGGCGAGATCATGACAATCCCCTCTTCAGCCAATACCTTGCTGGTCGGGATAGCACTGCCGGAACACATCGGCCCGATAACGCCGACTACCCCCTCACCTGCCAGCTGATTGGCCACCGCGACGCCCTGCTTGGGATCGCAGCCATCGTCTTTATAGAGAATTTTGATTTTCTGCCCCAGTACGCCACCTTGGTCATTGGCTGCCGCCACGGCGGCATCAACACCGCGCCGCACCTGTTCGCCCATCGAAGCGTCCTGACCGGTCATGGGACCGATAACGGCCAGTGTGATCTCCGCCAGCGCTGGCGGCGCGGCAAGCAGAAGTAATAGTCCCAGCACAATCTGCTTCATGGCTCACTCCTTGATTTGCGCGTATTTGCCGT
>CAYOGS010000362.1:0-2249 GCA_964403435.1 uncultured Rhodospirillales bacterium
GGAATCCCGCCTCGTTCAAGAATTGCAGCCTGGCATTTTGCGCGTGGACCGTAATCAAAAACGCCTGTAAGGCAAAATGTTTTTCCGGCAAAAACAATCTTTGGGGGTGGTGTGTCAATAGGCAGTGTGCTTGCTTGCGCCCTGCAATCTTCTGTTCGTGGTCTGGTAATGCTGAGCACGGTACCGAGTAGGTCTCTCTGTTCTTCTTCGTCGAGAACGCCGTCAGCTAGTGTTTCACACAATCGGTCATAGAGGACGTTGGCTGGCCACGTATCGAGGCATGCAGGATGGGCGTTCAACCAAGTAAGGATTGCTTCTGCCTCGCCCTGGTCGATATGGCCGTCTTGCAGTGCGAATTCACAGATGCCCAGTAACTGGTCAATGTCGCGTTTTATTAAACGCGCCGCGTGAATGCGTGGTAAGCGAGGATCTTCCGGGTCATCTATTTGTCGCATAGCCCATTAATTATCCACGTTCGGCGGAAATCCGTCGGTTGGTGGTTGTCATCACCTATTTTTAGAAAATTGTTTCGTTGATGAATTGCTGCATGATTTGACGATCAGTCGCACTCTTTCTTAGTCGTTTTGCATTTTTGCTGATAACGCCTGTTTTGAGCCAGGTAACAAGTTCCGGTATCGTTAACCTGAAGGCTTGCCTACCGCCCGCTTCGGTGAGATAGTGGGCTTCAATCTGTGGTGGTGTGTCGTTCTTCTGGCCCAAGAGGCTGATCACTTGGATTAGTTCCTGTGCGTTCTTACTTTTAAAGACATCCCCGTCGTGAAAGTCGTGCTGTAATGGGTCGGAGAGTGCGTAGGCCATATATTTTGGCTTTGCCTGCCCGGCGGCGCTTTTGGGCTTTTTCTTATCGACGTACTCGCGCCGATCAAAGCCAAGCGCAGAATAGAAGTGTTTGAAAATGTGGTAGTGCCAGTCTGCAAAGTAGGCGACAGGATCAGTCTCTATCCATTTGTGCCGCTCTGGCATCCATGGTGCCGGGTGGTCGGCATCGCAGAGTTCCGTTTTTTCAATCCAATACGTTTTGATGATGTTGCCTGGCAACTGGCGGGCCGATATCCGATTCTCATCATCAATATCCGTGACGATGATGCGGCGCTTATGGCCAGGGTGAGTTCCGCCATGGTAAATCACGGTTAGAATTTCGCCCGTGCCTGCGGCTTCTCGAAGTGCTGTGAAAAGATCCAAGCGTGTATCAGTCAAAAGGCAATTGCATTTGCATGGGGGTGTGAAAGTTCAGTATCTTAGCCGTGCGTACCGCTGTTCCCTCCGGCGCTACTTGCTCGCTCGGCGAGTTCGCGAGTCGTAAGCACTGCCGCGACAGCAGCATCCTTTACGTACTCGGCGCGATCTTCCATGGCTTTGCAAATAGCAATTAGTTTTTTGTCGGCGGTGTAGTAAATATCTGGGAGCATTTCGCCGATTTCGTCGTCAAGCCAATCCGGGCTGACCCCGCAAGCTCTGGCAAGTCGGACGGTGTGCACTGAGCCCATGTCGGTTTCGGAGTTTTCCAGCTGCGAAATAGTTGGCTGAGTGACCCCTGCCTTCTCTGCCAGTTCCAGTTGGCTGAGATCGGCGAATTTTCGTGCGAGGCGTAAGCGATCTCCATACTTCATTCTATTGATTGTATAGACCAGTCTATTGCAATGAAAAATAGGCATCCTATTGACTTTAAAAATTGCCGTGCTTATATTGTCGGACATGTCGAAAGAGATGCTGCTCAAATCCGTGGCCTTGGCAGGCGGCCAGACGCAATTGGCGCGGGCTATCCGTTCGCGGATGAAGGATTCTAAAATTGGTCAAGTCCACATATGGGGCTGGATAAACAGCGTCAAAATGCAGGTGCCTCCAGCAGAAGTCGTCATTGCTATCTGCGATTCCGTCAATTGGCAGGTCACGCCACATCAACTTCGGTGTGACATCTATCCGAATGTTAACGATGGGATGCCAATAGCAACAAGGGTGGCTGCTTGATATCCAAACTATATATTTCATCGCTCCCCCCAGCGCGCTTTGTCAGGCGCTTTTCCGTGGGTGTTCGCGCTCGCGGCTTTTTTATTTCGTGTCATGTCAAGATCGTAAGTTTTTGGCATGGTGGTCTCAACGGTTACGGTCAGAGGGTGCACATATGAGTTTGCTTCGGTCGGCGGTACATCGGGCTGGGCGGTCGTTTCGTGGCGGTATTGAGCATCTGGCGCTCGATTTGAAGAAAAATCCCGGTGTGCTGCGCAATC
>CAYOGS010000363.1:0-2241 GCA_964403435.1 uncultured Rhodospirillales bacterium
GGCCTGCAAAATCTCCGCGCTGCGTCCCCGCAAGTCGTTCAACATGCCGGCTTCGAAACGGGAAATATCCTCAACTTTGATGGTGTCCAGATAGCCCTTCACCCCGGCGAAGATGGAGCAGACCTGCTCCTCAACCGGCAGCGGCTTATATTGCGCCTGCTTGAGCAACTCGGTCAGGCGGCGGCCGCGGCTTAGTAGCTTTTGCGTCGTGGGGTCTAGGTCGGAGGCAAACTGTGCGAATGCCTCCATCTCACGGAACTGCGCGAGTTCCAGCTTAATGGAGCCAGCCACTTGCTTCATCGCCTTGATTTGCGCGGCGGATCCCACACGGCTGACCGAGATACCGACATTGATCGCCGGACGCACGCCCTTATAGAACAAAGACGTTTCTAGGAAAATCTGGCCGTCAGTAATGGAAATCACATTGGTGGGAATATAGGCCGAGACGTCACCCGCTTGCGTTTCAATGACCGGCAACGCCGTGAGCGAACCGGCACCCTTACTGTCGTTTAGCTTGGCGGCGCGTTCCAGCAAACGCGAGTGTAGATAAAACACGTCGCCGGGATAGGCTTCGCGTCCTGGCGGACGGCGCAGCAGTAGTGACATCTGGCGATAAGCCACCGCCTGCTTGGACAGATCATCATACACGATCAGCGCGTGCATGCCGTTGTCACGGAAGTATTCGCCCATGGCGCAGCCAGTGTAGGGCGCCAGGAATTGCAGCGGCGCCGGCTCGGAAGCCGTGGCGGCCACAACGATGGAATATTTCAATGCGCCGGCATCTTCGAGACTCTTGACAATCTGCGCGACAGTGGAGCGTTTCTGGCCGATAGCAACATATATGCAGTAGAGCTTCTTGCTTTCGTCGTCGCCTTCATTGATCGGCTTCTGGTTGATGAAAGTGTCCAGCGCCACCGCCGTCTTGCCGGTCTGGCGGTCACCGATAATGAGTTCCCGCTGGCCACGGCCAATTGGCACGAGGGCGTCAATCGCCTTCAGCCCCGTCTGCATCGGTTCATGCACGGATTTACGCGGAATGATGCCGGGCGCCTTCACTTCTACGCGCGTCATTTTCACGTCTTTGAGCGGCCCCTTGCCGTCAATCGGATTACCGAGACCATCTACCACGCGCCCGAGCAAACCACGGCCGATCGGCACTTCCACGATCGCGCCCGTGCGCTTGACGACATCGCCTTCCTTGATGGTGCGGTCGTCACCGAAAATCACCACGCCGACGTTATCGGTTTCCAAGTTCAGAGCCATGCCCTTGATGCCGCCCGCGAACTCCACCATCTCACCGGCACGGACATTGTCCAAGCCATAGACGCGCGCCACGCCGTCGCCAACGGAAAGGACCTGACCAATCTCGGCCACTTCCGCCGCCGCGCCAAAGCCGGCAATCTGCTGCTTCAGAACAGAAGAAATCTCGGATGCACGAATATCCATAATCAGGCTGCCTCTCTCAATTGCTGTGCCAACGCCGCCAGCCTGCCCTGCAGGGACGCGTCTATCTGGGTGGAACCGAAATTTATCACCATACCGCCGATAAGCGACGGGTCTTCAGAAACCTTCAGCTGCACCTTGCTGTTGGTGGCCTGCGACAAATGCTGCCCCAACTGTTGGCGCTGTGCCTCGGACAAAGGCTGAGCTGCGCGCACACTGACATTGACAATGCCGGAACGACGCGCATGCTCGGCGGCGAAGGCCGAAACAATATCTGGCAACAAAGCTGTGCGACGGTTATGCGCGACCAGCGCCAAAAAATTCTTCATGAGCGGGCTGAGTTGTGCACCAACGGCAACGCTGTTGCAGGCATTCTGCAGCTGCTCTTGTGACAGGCGTGGGTCAACTATAATTCGGCGGAATTCCGGCACTTGGTGCAGTACTTGGTCTAAAGTGGCTATCTGGGCCACAGTTGCATCCAACACGCTCTGCTCAACTGCCAAATTATAAAAAGCCGTAGCATAGCGTTTGGAGAGAACAGCGCGCTCCCCTGCCAGCGCGATGGCGGCAGCCGGATTCTGGTCTGAGGCAAGTTTTTGCACGGAGGCCATCCTTCGGTCTTTAATGCATTGAAATTAAATGGTTATTTTCTACACCAGCGCGGAAAATTCTTCCCCGCTTCCCGGTTGGCGCCTTATAGCAAGCGAAAGCTCATGGCGCAACCGGTTCTTCATTCCACACCACCTCACCATTTATTTGGCATTATAAGCACGCGGCATGCATTAAAGCCCCTTCCCG
>CAYOGS010000364.1:0-2233 GCA_964403435.1 uncultured Rhodospirillales bacterium
GCTCCTATTATCACGCTATGGGCATGACCGAAGAAGATATCGCCAAGCCCTTCGTCGGCGTTGCCACCTGCTGGAATGAGGCTGCGCCCTGCAATATCGCCCTCTCCCGCCAGGCCCAGGCCGCTAAAAAAGGTGTTACCGCAGCCGGTGGCACGCCGCGTGAATTCACCACCATCACGGTGACGGACGGCATCGCCATGGGGCATCAGGGCATGAAATCGTCGCTGGCCAGCCGCGATCTCATCACCGATTCCGTCGAACTCACCATGCGCGGCCATTGCTATGACGCGCTCGTCGGCCTCGCCGGCTGCGATAAAAGCCTGCCCGGTATGATGATGGCGATGGTGCGGCTCAACGTGCCCAGCGTCTTTATGTATGGCGGCTCCATCCTGCCCGGCCATTACAAGGGACGCGATGTGACAGTGCAGGATGTGTTCGAGGCTGTGGGCAGCCACGCCGCTGGCAAAATGTCGGACGCCGATTTGCACGAATTGGAATGTGTCGCCTGCCCCAGCGCCGGCAGCTGCGGCGGCCAGTTCACGGCCAACACAATGGCCTGTGTCTCGGAAGCCATCGGCCTCGCGCTGCCCGGTTCTGCCGGTGCGCCGGCGCCTGATTTAGCGCGAGACCATTTCGCGGTGCAATCGGGTGCCGCCGTGATGGCGTTGCTGCGCAGCGGCTTGCGCCCACGCGACATTGTTACGCGACGCGCCCTGGAAAACGCCGCGGTGGTGGTGGCGGCCAGCGGTGGCTCCACCAATGCCGGGCTACATCTGCCGGCCATCGCGCATGAATGCGGGATTGACTTCGATCTGCACGAGGTCGCCGCCGTGTTCAAGCGCACACCCTATCTGGCGGATTTGAAACCGGGAGGGCGTTATGTCGCCAAGGATTTGTTCGAAATCGGCGGCGTACCAGTGCTGATGAAGGCACTGCTAGACGGCGGTTATCTACATGGCGATTGTATCACTGTGACCGGGAAGACCATCGCGGAGAATTTGCGCGATGTGAAATTCCCCGAAAACCAGGATGTCGTGCGTTCGTGCAAAAACCCACTTTCGCCTACCGGCGGCGTCGTGGGACTACGGGGCAATCTGGCACCGCAGGGCGCGATCGTGAAGGTCGCCGGCATGAAAAATCTGCAGTTCAAAGGCCCGGCGCGATGCTTTGACTGCGAGGAAGACGCGTTCAAAGCGGTGGAGCAACGGCTCTACAAACCCGGCGAAGTCATCGTCATCCGCTATGAAGGACCGCGCGGTGGCCCAGGCATGCGTGAAATGCTCTCCACCACCGCGGCGCTGTATGGGCAAGGCGCGGGCGACCAAGTAGCGTTGATCACAGACGGGCGTTTTTCGGGCGCGACGCGCGGCTTCTGCGTCGGCCATGTTGGGCCGGAAGCGGCAGTGGGTGGACCCATCGCGTTGCTCAAGGACGGCGATATCATTGTGCTGGATGCCGACAAGGGCATTCTGAATGTCGAATTGTCAGACGCAGAACTAGCTAAACGCAAGGCAGCCTGGCAGCCGCGCCGGCACGATTTCCAATCCGGCGCACTCTGGAAATACGCGCAGCAGGTGGGCGATGCCGAAAAGGGCGCAGTCACGCATCCGGGTGGTGCCGCGGAAACCCATGTCTATGCCGATATCTGAACAACGGCAGCGCCAGCTGGTCTTTGCGGCGACACAGCCATGGAGTTTGACATGAGGTTCTTTCGCCGCCTGAGCGCCCTTGGCCTGACACTGGTACTGGGCGCCTGTTCCATCTTCGGCAAGCATGATGTCGCGATCGCGCCGTATACAGTGCTTGAAAAGGTAGAAAAATTTGAAATCCGCAACTATCCGCCACTGCTTGTTGCCCAAACACGCGTGAAAGGCGATGCTGATATGACCAGCCGTGTGGGTTTCAGACGCTTATTCGATTACATCTCCGGCGCTAATGCCACGCAGCAATCCATCGCCATGACCGCACCGGTCTTGCAACAAAAACCTGCGAGCGAAGCCATCGCCATGACTGCGCCGGTGTTCATGGCGCGCACAAACGAAGAGCAGACCATGTCATTTGTGCTGCCGCAAGGCTACACGCTGGCAAAGGCGCCCCGCCCCACCAACCCCGAAGTTACGTTAGCGGAAACGAGCGCGCAAAAAATGGCCGTGGTCACTTTTTCAGGATTTTTGAGCGAAACGAACATCCAAGAGCAGACCCAGGTGCTGAAGCAATGGCTGCGCGACCGCCG
>CAYOGS010000365.1:0-2231 GCA_964403435.1 uncultured Rhodospirillales bacterium
GCCATCCACACATTCATCATGCTGTGTTTTTTTCTTGTTCTCATGCTCAAGATTGAGGTTTTCCAGCCGTCACTGTTTTCGAGCCTGCCGGTAAAATTCGCATTTGTTTTCGCCGTGATGGCGGTGACCATGCTCGCCGTCAGGCGCTGGGGGGCGGCGCTACCTGTTTTACTTGCCGCACATCTCGGCGCCAAACTCCTGGCTGATCTGCCCTTTATCGTCACCGTAGGTCATAAGAATATTTTTGAATTTTTGTCGCCGCAGTTCACCGGCCTGTTCCTGGTGGTGAGCCTTTATTTGACCTTCCTGTTTTATAAACCACAAACGAGCGACCAGAAGCAGTAACCCATGCATTTCAGCAAATACCTCACCACGTCGCAGGAATGCCTAAAGCAAACATAACTTCTGGGACATGGATGAAAACACTTCGCGTCGGTAACCCAAAAAGATTTGCCATTGAGTCCGGCATCACACAGGCCTATGCGCGCTTGTGCTTCCGTGCCCTTGGATTTTTCGTTGTTTACCTTCAGGGCAATATTTACGGTGTGTAAGAACCAGATGCCTCAATGCTGGCTTGCTCTTTTGATAGAGTGTGTGATCGCATAAAACGTCGCGGCAAGCATGTGTCCCATTTGGTGCGGGAAGATGCCGCAAATATTGTTGAGGCATACCGCTCCGTTTTATATATCGGCGACCAGCCAGACCGCTGCTTTTTCTCTATGGAGCAACACGCTTTCGCCAAGCACGTTCATGCCAGCAAAATTTCTTGGGCGCCGGATGGTGACGAGGCGTTCGACGATGGTAGCTATATACTGCAATTCGATAATGCAACAACTGTTCGTCTGATTGCGTTCAAAAGCATGGATACTCTGCAAGAGTCCATCGCAACATTATCTGATATCACGATTGAGGCTGCCGAATATTACGGCATCCTAAACGAATGGCACACGAAGTTCGAAGCAGAATGGTTGGGCGCACCGAAGGACGACGCCTGATATCCTAACCCCTACCCCGCACCTCTTGCCAGCGTCACCATCGTCTGCTGGCACAAAGTCACGTCCGGCATCCCCGTGCGCTTGCACAGGGCCTCCGTTTCCACCAGCAGTGCCAGAGCACGCAGCAGCCGCGCCTGCGGCCAGCGTTGCACTTGTTTGGTGAATGCGTTTTCGGCTTTCCAGAACACGCGCGGCTGCAATTTTAGCATCGCGTCTTTCACTCCCATGCCGCCATCCACCCGTGCTCGCGTCTCAAGTAGTCGGTTGAAATGCCGTTGCGCCGCCCGCAGCAGGGCCACCGGGGCCGTTGCTTCTGCTTGCAGTCGTCGCAGCGCTGCGTCAAGTGCCGCTTGGTCACCGTCGCCCGCCGCCATCACCATACTGTCCATATCAACGCCGGCCGCGTCGCCCAGCGCCGCGCGCACATCCTCCGGCGTAATCTCTTTGGCGTCGCCCGCATAGAGCGTCAGCTTATCGAGTTCGCTGAACAACCCGATGCGGTCGGGCGGTGTCAACATGGCCAACTCCTCCAATGCCGCGTCACCAATGCTGCAGCCCAGTACGCGCAATTGCTGACGAATAAGTTTTTCCCGCTCTTCACCTTCTTCTGGGTAGCAGGCCAACGCGGCGATCGTTGAATTCTCGCCCTCCGCCAGAGTCCGTAATTTGGAGCGTTTGTCGAGTTCGCCCGCTTCCAGCAGGAGCAGCGTGTCACTGTCTGGCTTGTCTTGCAGTAACGCGCTCACCGCTGCGGCGATTTTCTCCTCTGCCTGCTTCACGCGCACCAGACGCCGCCCGCCTCCAAGCGCCATCTCCAACATCGCATCGCGTAGCAACCCGGGTTCAGCGGCGATGGCATCGCTCTCCAACAAACTTACACGGAACGGATCGTCCGGCGTGGGCACGATATGTTTAGCGATCTGCTCGGCACGCTGCCGCACCGCGCCGGCATCGGGCCCGAACACCAGCGCCACGGTAAGGTCCGCCGGCGGCTGCCGCACGAACGCGTCAATTCGCTGCGGGGAAATTTTCATCAAGCACGCTCTGTATACTTAAAGAGAAACATGTCCAATATAGCATGGCATAACGTCATGGTCACCGCTCAAACAGGACGTGCAATCACATCTAAAATCGCCTGCCCATATTTCTCCAGCTTCACGCTGCCGACGCCAGAAATCTTGCCCATAGCCTGCAACGTGCCCGGCCGCGCTTGGGCAAGCGCCATCAGTGTGGCAT
>CAYOGS010000366.1:0-2231 GCA_964403435.1 uncultured Rhodospirillales bacterium
AGGCCTATGAAGCAGGCGGTTTTACCTACGCCAGCACCGCCGAGCAGCAGCACATTCTTACGCAGCCGTTGCAGCAACACCAGCACCATCTGGTCAATTTCATCGTCGCGACCGGAAATCGGGTCGAATCGACCTTTGAGATCCTGTTCGGTGATGTCGCGGGTATATTTGTAGATGAGGTCGTTGAAGACATCATCCTTGATTTTGAAATCCGGCTGTTCGCTCATCGCATCAAGGCGCCTTAATCAGGTTACGTAGCACATAGGGCAACACGCCGCCATGCAGGAAATAGTCCACTTCGCTCATGGTATCAATCCGGCATAGCAGCGCGACATTTTGTGTGCCGTTGTCCGGTCGGGTGATGGTCAGTGTCACTTCGATGCGCGGCGTCAATTTCTCGAGAGAACCGGTGATGGCGAAACTTTCCGCGCCGGTTAGCTTCAAGTCAGCGCGGGTCATGCCGTTCTTGAATTCCAACGGCAATATGCCCATGCCCACCAAATTGGAGCGGTGGATGCGCTCGAAGCTCTCAGCAATCACTGCTTTAACGCCGAGGAGGCGCGTGCCCTTCGCTGCCCAGTCGCGACTGGAACCGGTGCCGTATTCCTTGCCGGCGATAATAACCAGCGGCACTTTTTCCGCCTGATAACGCATGGCGGCATCATAGATAGACAGTTTTTCTCCTGTCGGCACATGTTTGGTGTTGCCACCTTCTTCGCCGCCCAACAATTCATTTTTAATGCGGATATTGGCGAAAGTGCCGCGCATCATGACTTCATGGTTACCGCGTCGCGCCCCGTAGGAGTTGAAGTCGGTCGGCGCCACACCATGTTGCGTCAGATACAGGCCGGCCGGACTGGATTTCTTGATGTCGCCGGCCGGAGAGATATGGTCGGTGGTGATCGAGTCGCCGAACATCGCCAGCAACCGTGCGCCTTTGATTTCCTGCAATGCCGCCGGGGTCTTGCCCATACCGTCAAACAATGTGGGCAGGCGCACATAAGTCGAATCCGCTTCCCAGCCATAGGTTTTTCCGGTCACGGTCTTCACCGCTTGCCATTCCGGGGGTCCCTGGAACACGTTGGCATAGCGGCTGCGGAACATGGCCGGCGTCAGTGCGCTGGCCACTGTATTGGCTATTTCATTGCTGCTCGGCCAGATATCCTTCAGATAGACTGGCTGGCCATCTTTGCCCGTACCGATAGGGTCTTTGGTCAAATCCAACGTCATGCTGCCGGCCAGCGCATAGGCCACCACCAGTGGCGGCGAGGCTAGGTAATTGGCTTTGCAATGCGGGTTGACGCGGCCTTCGAAGTTGCGATTGCCGGACAGCACGGCGCAGGCCACCAGATCGCCGCTCTCCACGGCACTGGCAACCGCCGCCGGCAGAGGACCGGAATTGCCGATGCAGGTCGTGCAGCCATAACCGACGAGATTAAACCCGACGCTGTCCAAGTCTTTGTCTAAACCGGCCTTGGCCAGATAATCGGTCACCACCTGGCTGCCTGGTGCCAACGATGTCTTGACCCAGGGTTTGGCCTTGAGTCCAAGTGCCCGCGCCTTGCGCGCCACCAGGCCGGCGGCCACCATGACACTGGGGTTGGAGGTGTTGGTACAGGAGGTGATGGCGGCAATGACCACGGCGCCATGACCGATCGTTGCCTCGGTGCCGGCAACGGCGGCCTTGGACTGCAAGTCTTTGGGCTTGAAGCTGGGCAGTTCTTTGGCGAATTCGGAGGCCGCGCTCGCGAGCAGCACGCGATCCTGCGGCCGCTTCGGCCCGGCCAATGAGGGCTGCACGCTGGTAAGGTCAAGCTCCAGCGTATCGGAAAAGACTGGGTCAGGCGTGTTGGCATCGCGCCACATGCCTTGTGCTTTGGCATAGGCCTCCACCAAAGCCACGCGGCTTTCATCACGGCCTGTGAAGCGCAGGAAGTTGATGGTTTCAGCGTCAATCGGGAATATGCCGCAGGTGGCGCCATATTCCGGCGCCATATTGGCGATGGTAGCGCGGTCGGCCAAGCTCATACCGTTGAGGCCGCTACCGTAAAACTCTACGAATTTATTGACCACGCCCTTCTTGCGGAGCATCTGCGTCACTGTCAGTACCAGGTCGGTCGCGGTGGCGCCTTCCGGCAGTTTGCCGGTCAATCTAAATCCAATGACTTCGGGAATCAGCATCGTCACTGGCTGGCCCAGCATCGCCGCCTCGGCCTCAATGCCTCCCACAC
>CAYOGS010000367.1:0-1025 GCA_964403435.1 uncultured Rhodospirillales bacterium
AGCTTTGAACCGATAGCCCATATCATAGAGCGCATAAAGGATTGTGTTTTCCTCATACAGCCTATTGGCTTGTGCTGGTTGGGGAAAACATGTTCCCTGTTGCCGGTGTGATTACGAATTTCCCGTAAAACTACAAGGGATTGTGTGGATAGAGGAACGATATGCTGTTCACGCATTTTCATGCGTTCAGAGGGAATTCGCCATTCAGCTTTATCGAAATTGAACTCAGACCACACTGCGCCACGTAGTTCACCGGTACGTACGAAGGTCAAAAGCAGGAACTTCAACGCAAGTTGACCTCGGTGTTGCACCACGGGGTCGAGCCTCGACTACGTCGAAGCAGGGGAAAAGGTTGCACCCGCTTGGCGTCAGGTTCTCTGAAGCAGAATTGGAGGTTGTCAAGCAGAAGGCTAGGAATGCTGGTTGCACCGTCAACAGCTATATCCGGGCTTCAACCCTTGGATCGGATTACAAAGTTCCCGTCCATCAGGAACTACGCCTGACCCTGCTGGCCTCGAACCGGGAACTCACAGCCCTAGGACGCAATATCAACCAAATCGCCCGGCGGCTTAATGGTGGCGCATCACCCCAAGCGATCCTGTGCCGGCAACCCTTCCGCAGTATCCAGTCTGCCGTGCTGGAGACTTTAGCCCTTGTCAGAGCCGCCTTGGCCGGGAGGCCATCATGATTATCAAAAGCCATATCCGGGGCGGGTACCGGAGTGCCTCCGCCTACCTCAAAGCCCAGGGAGAGAACGAGAAAATCCGCACCGTCGAAATCAGCGACCCGGACGCCAAGACCTTGGACGAAGCTTTCAAAAACATGTGGGAAGTCGCCAGTAACTCCAAAGCCAAGAAGCCGCTTCACCACATCAGCATCAACCCCATGAAAGGCGAATATCTGACCGACGAGCAAGTTCTTAAGATCGTTGAACGGTGCGAACAGAAATATGGCTACAAGCCCGGCGACCACCAGCGCGTCATTGTCGAACACATCAAGGACGGGCGGCAGCACTTCCATGTCAT
>CAYOGS010000367.1:1035-2223 GCA_964403435.1 uncultured Rhodospirillales bacterium
GTAAGCCTGACGACCGGCAAAGTGGTCAAATCCGGCGAACATTGGAAGAAGTCCAAACAGGTCGCGCGGGAGATGGAGAAAGAACTCGGCCTCAAAAGGCCCACATTAAGGCGTATGCAAAAAGCCAAGACAATGGCGGGAGTGCCGAAGGCGACCGGCAAAACACAAATCGGCAGGAACTACGCAGGCCATAAGCCGGTTAGGCCAATAGCGCCCAATATAGTCCGTGCCGGAAAATCTCTAATTCCGTTGGGAATTTCAATTGGTGCAGCCGTTCATACAGCGAAAGCGCCATCTTCACCGCCGCCGCAACTACCAATTCAACAAACCGGCGGTAAGCCTTCCGGTATGAGTGAGGCGCAATGGCTAGATTTTATCGCCGCCTGCGAAGGCAAGATCACTTGGCGGCAGTATTTTCAGAAGTGGGGGAATCATAATAGTGCAGAACTTTAGCTGATGGCATTCAAAGGTTGTGTGAATAAATGGAGATAAGGCATGATGCAACAAGCAGTTAAGTGGGATGTAAGTTAGTTACATGTCCGTAAGCATAGGTGGCAAATAATGAGTAGTGCTCAGAGTAAAATTAATAAACTGCAAGATAGCCCCCATCTGCATCGTATACGTGAGGCGCTGCATAATCGTCATGCCGCCATAATGGTCGGTTCGGGGTTTAGTCGTAATGCTAAGAACGGGGGCAGACTTCCAACATGGATAGGCCTTTCCAAGCTATTTGCAGATAAGCTTTATCCTGATCCAGTGCAAAACACTCAAGCAATGAGAAAGGTAGAAGCAACAAGTGGAGCACTCCGGCTGGCGGAGGAATATGCAGCTGTCTATGGACGATCCGCTCTTGATGAGACTATCCGTCTAGCGCTTCCGGACGCAGGAAAAGTTTTTCCAGGAGCGCTTCATTCAAAATTACTCGAATTTCCTTGGGTCGATATCTTTACAACAAATTATGACACTCTCTTAGAGCGGGCCTATGAAGAAAATCAAAAAGAGCTTGTTTCGGCGACTCATATGAGGCGTTACCAGATAGTAGTTGCTACAGAAGACTTACCCTTCTCTCGCGCCGATTCACGTCCACGTATTGTCAAATTGCATGGTAGTTTTAGGTCGAACAGACCATTTATTATAACCGAAGAAGACTATCGTTGTTACCCAAACAAGTTTGCTCCTTTTGTAAAC
>CAYOGS010000368.1:0-302 GCA_964403435.1 uncultured Rhodospirillales bacterium
GATCCAACGGACCTGCCGCCGGCTTTACCGCGCCGCCCGGCGCAGGAGGTCAATGTTGAACTCGAAGCCCGCGAGGTTACGGGTTTTCTCGCTACCGGAACAAGCTACCATTACTGGACTTTCGGCGGCAAGGTGCCGGGCCCCTTTCTCCGGGTGCGCGTCGGCGATACCGTCAACGTTACATTGAAGAATAACGGTGAGAATCAGGAAACACACAGCGTGGATTTTCATGCCGCGCAGGCCCCGCATGGCGGCGGCATGGCGACGGCGGCTGAAACCGGCGGCAGTGGCAAATTTTCATT
>CAYOGS010000368.1:312-2222 GCA_964403435.1 uncultured Rhodospirillales bacterium
CGGGCGGGACTATTTGTTTACCACTGTGCCACCCCGGTCGCTGCCGAGCATATCGCGAATGGCATGGCCGGATTGATTCTCGTAGAGCCGGAACAAGCCTTGCCACCTGTTGACCACGAGTATTATTTCTTGCAGGGCGAAATCTATACGGAGCAACCTTATGGCAGCGAAGGATTGCTGGCCTACAGCCGCACCAAGCTGCTCGCGGAACAGCCGGAATATTATGTCCTGAATGGCCTGACCGGAAAGCTGGCTGATAAAGCGCCGCTCCGCATGAAGGCGGGCGAGACAGTGCGAATCTTTTTCGGCAATGGCGGGCCCAATCGATCATCGGCGCTGCATGTGATCGGTGGAATATTTGACGAGGTTTATCAGGCCGGGTCGCTAGAAAACGCACCGCTGAAAGCTGTCCAGACAATCAACGTGCCGCCCGGCAGCGCGACGATCGCCACACTTCGGTTTGCGGCGCCGGGGAAATACGTCCTGGTTGACCACGCCTTGGCGCGCGTGGAGCGCGGCCTGTTTCGAACATTCGTGGTTGCAGAATAGTCAGGCAGACGCCCAATCATTTTTAATGATTGTAAACAAAGCCAGCACTCATCGCCTGAAGCGAGGGTGTGGCCAACAGCACACAGCGCCAGACGATGAGCAGATTTCCGAGTCTTTCACGGCGGTGAGTTGACCTAGGTCAACCTGCCGGCACCTCACTTGGTGACAATCTGTCATCAGAGCCGCAATATCTTGTGTCCCGCAGCTTTCAGACTGTTCCCCGCCGTATCACCATTCCTGCCATGGAGGTAATGAATGCCCGCCCAAGCCGCCTTTCCCCACCGACTTGACGCTCATGATGCCGATTCGGGACGCGTCCATCAAATAGCGTCGTCCAACGATGTGATTGGCCGCCTCTACGGCGGGACGCTGGTGAACTGCTCGGACGCGGTGACGGAATATATTTCCGGGTCGGATTGGCGCATCAATGCGAACGCCAATACGGGCTACTCGAATGCCGGGATGATTAACAATCTCGCCGGCAAGGTTATCGCCAATTTCTGGCTCGACGAGGTTTACAGCCCGGAGGAGGGGACGGCGCATCGCCGTGCCGATATCCATATTCATGATCTGGATTGTCTGACCGGCTATTGCGCGGGCTGGTCCTTGCGCGCCTTGCTCAATGAGGGGTTTAACGGCGTACGTGGCCGCGTCTCCTCGCGTCCGCCGCGTCATTTCCGCGAGGCTCTGGGGCAGATGAGCAATTTCCTCGGCATTCTGCAGTCGGAATGGGCGGGGGCGCAGGCGTTCTCCAGTTTTGATACTTACCTGGCTCCCTATGTCTTTTATGACAACCTTTCGTTCACGGCGGTCAAGAAAGCGATTCGGCAGTTCGTTTATAATCTGAATGTTCCGGCCCGTTGGGGGCAGTCGCCTTTTACCAACGTGACGCTCGACATTACGGCGCCAGCCGATCTTGGCGAGCAGTCCCCGACCTGCCGCGATGTGCATTTCTTCAAAGGTGTGGATGATGCGGTGCTGCTTGCCAAGGCGCGGCAGCGCGATATGGGCATTCGCCAGCTGGAGGATTTGACCTACAAGCATTTCCTGCCGGAAATGGAGATGATTGATATCGCCTACTATGAAGTGCTGACCGAAGGCGATTCCAGTGGCCAACCTTTTACCTTCCCTATCCCGACCGTCAACATCACCGAAGATTTTGACTGGGAGAGCAAGGTTGCGGCGGCGATTTTCGACAATGCGGCAAAGGTCGGCTCTTCCTATTTCCAGAACTTCGTCGGCAGTCAATGGCTGCGCGGCGCGAACGGCGAGCGGGTGCGCAATCCCGAAGCATACTCCCCCGGTGCCGTGCGCTCCATGTGCTGTCGGCTCCAGCTCGACCTGCGTGAGTTGCTCAAACG
>CAYOGS010000369.1:0-2211 GCA_964403435.1 uncultured Rhodospirillales bacterium
CTCTGGTAACACCATTGGTAACACCGCTTGGAATACCCTCGCGCTTTAGCGCACCAGAGTTTGGTGGTAACACCATACTCTCAACTTGCGTGGAACTCTTGGTGTTACCATTTTTCTCTTCATGGTATTCCAGACGGTATTCCGCTTTTGGCATACAGACTTCCTTTGCTGCCAAACGGAACTGTGACTTCATTGCACTCCGTAAATCTTCGCTCATATATGTCTCCAAGAATAAAGTAGTCCCACCGCGCAAAGCTGGGCTCAGCACGTTGGAAGATGTTGAAGTTTTAGAAACTGATGTTAACGGCTATGACGGTAATCGGCCGGGTTCTGAAACTCTCCGCTCCAAAGACCGCGACCGGCGGAGCGCGCCTTGAGTTCATCAAACAAATAGCGGATCGAATAAGTCTGATAGGCTACCGCATGGCCTTCGGCGACCATCCATCGGTTTAGGTCAATATTATCCACTGAGCAGATCGCCACGCTGCGTTGGTATTTATCGATGTCTTTTTCGCGGCAAGTGACAGTTTGGGTATCAATCTTGCCAGCTAACGCTTCTGTCGCTTGCTTGCCACATGCATAAATGTGGTCATTCTTCGTGCAGGTCTGGTCACTTTCCGGTGCGTCAATCCCAAAAAGCCGGATGCGCTGGCCTTCAACCTCCAGTGTATCGCCGTCAATAACGTAGGCTCTGCCGGTAAACTGGTTGCCAGGCATCTCCAGACCAAAATACGCAGCGAGGGCAATCAGTACCAAAAAGATGATCTTGGTGGAACGGCGCCGCCAGCCGAAGAGGGATGCAAATACCCATACAGCCAGCTGCAGCAGGCCATTCTTGCGACGGCGGGCATACTTCTGAAAGTCATAAACGGGCATGTGTGCTCAGACATTAAGGCTTTGTTCTACCGCCTCTTATAACCGCAAACATCTTTCGCTGCCAAATGCCATTGGTTGGTCAGATCACGCAGCCCCCGCTTCAGACAGGTCAGCGCCTTTGGATTGCGTGCTGGCAGCGAATGACCGCATATTTCTATAACAGCATCTAAATCCCGAGGCGCAATGATCGCGTGCGCCTGCTTCAAACGCTTCTCAACCAGCGTTTGCTTCCAAGCGGCATGTTCTGCGCTCACCGGTCGCCGATCCCTACGACGAAGCAGTACCACGCCGTAATACATACGATGAAAGCGCAAACCCGTAAGGTACTCCTCTCGAGTGATAACGCCATAAAGGCGGTAGACATCCAGAGGGCTTTCCCAGACGGCACGATAACGACGAACCTGCTGACCAGGGCGTAAGCTGCTAGGAACCGTTTCCCAGATCAGACCACCATTCCGATTATGCCGTTCTTTTGTAGGGGTGGCTCCTGTTCCGGGGCCAGTAATACGCCTTTTGAATTCATGCTTCCGCATAGGATGCCTCCACCAAAATGTACTTCCTAAATATGGGAACGCTTAAAAATACCCTCTAATCAGCGCAACATTTCATGGAATTTTCAAAAGTCAAGAGAATTATGCATTAGAGATGTAAATAGCTTTCATAAATGATGCTCTATAACGACACGACGGCATTATAACCTTATGTATTATATTGATAATAACATTATTCTATGCATTACCTTGTATTTAACAATTGCGTGGTATATATAATCCATTATGAATATAACAGGACGACAGATACGCGGTGCGCGGGGCCTCTTAGGCTGGTCTATGGAAGAGTTGGCCGATAAAGCCGGCATATCACGCATAACCATCAGGCAAATTGAGGCTGAAACGGCCCAGCCGCAGGAGCGCACGCTAGCGAGCCTGCTTGCCGCCTTCGACAAGGAGGGAATCGAGTTTCAGGATAACGAGGGCGTTTGTATCCGCAAGCATCAAATGCGGACCTATAGCGGCAAGGCCGGGTATCGTCAGTTGCTCGATCATATCTATGAAACTGTCAAGAAAGGCGGACGTATCCGCCAGTTCAATTTTGGCGATGAGCGCTATGCCCCGATTGCCGACGATGCCGCCATCGATCATATCCAGCGTATGGAAGAAATCGAAGGGCTTGATGCCAAGATGCTCGTGCAGGAAGGGGAAATCGGCAATCCCGTCAGCTATTGCAGCTATCGAACACTGGATGCCGAGTACGCCGATATGGCCCCCTGGTATCTGTATGGCGACATTCTAATCCTGCCCCTGACCGAAGGTGGCAGACGGGAGTGTGTAACGA
>CAYOGS010000370.1:0-2192 GCA_964403435.1 uncultured Rhodospirillales bacterium
AATCGGACCCAACCCCGTCATTGGGTCAACCAAATCTATGCCCCAAGCACTCAGCGCACCAAGTGTTCTTGATGCGCAATTGTCTGGGCACCACCCTGCGTCATCATCGAGCCGGGAAAGGTTTTTAAGAATCGCCTGATCTTGCTCAGGCGTTGTTTTTATATAGAAGAGCTCAGTATCTCGAAAACTGGCCATATAATTTAGATAGTCCGTCACTGATGAGCCTGCAGGCGTGGAAGTACCATAGCTGAATACACCGCGCCCCTCGATAGCAATTGCTGCATGACCAAATGGATTATCTAATACTGGCCCATTGAAGATTGCGACAATATCGAGGCCAACGGGATCAATTCCCATCGTCGGATTCCCGCCGACATAGCCATACAGATTGATCCCGCCACGCTCTCGTATTGGGTCAACATTGAGCCACTTGCCGTTGGCGGGGTTTTAGGCTCTCGTCGTGCTGAGCAGCAAGCTCGTGTTGGTCTGGGCAAACAGGCCGGCATAGGTGTAGCCCGTGGTGACCGTGCCCCATGACCTCGCGACGGCACCATATGGGCGATAGTCGAAGCTGCCAACGAGCGTAGGCGTGCCGGTGATCTCAATCACGTCGCGCACGCTGCCCAGATGGTCTGTGAGTGCCAGGTACTTCTTCGTGCCCGTGTGGACATACTCGCCTTCTGAGTAGAACCGCTTCTCAGCAGTGTCCGAACTGTTGCGCTGCTGACAGATCGCCGCGCCGCACCAGTGGTAACGCGTCTCCGTCGCGCCGACGGTTTACTTCAGGCGCATGCCCAGCCCGTCCTACGCGGACGCCACCATGGTGGCGCCCTGGGTGACGATCTTCAGCCGGTCGGCGGCATTATCATTCTTTGCGCGGCAACACTTGTGGTTGTCATTAGCCGCAACGAGCTTTGACAAATGAACCGCTACAGCTTCACTAACCCGTCGCGCAAGCATCCGTAAATCCACTTTGCCTATCAATTCTTAACACAACCATGCAAAGCATTGAAGCGCGCTAGTCCGTCGCCACCACCAACCTCCGCCGCCACAGCACCATCGCCACCAACAGGCTATTGACCACAAATAGCGTGACCTGAAAAACCAGATTAGTCACTGAATAATGCTCCGTGGCAAGAACGGATAGGACGTGAACGACGTTGGCAGCAATATAATTGAACACCGCTTCTTCATAAGGCCGCAGCCAGGATTTACGGAAGGTAGGGTAATAGCCAACCACATCAATCGCCGTGACCATGAGCACGGCCAGCAGCGCATTGTCGGTCAGCAGCCAAAGCGGAATGGCGGCCAAAGCTAGCAGAAACGACCACCAATCTCCGCGCGTGATGTCTTTCTCGCCTTGTCGCCAGGTCAGCAAAGCGACACTGACACAACCGGCAGCACCCGCCCATTGCCCCCAGGCACCAGCCCCGGCTGCCTCGCTCATCCGGCCGGCGGCAGCGATGCCGGTGGAGAGCGCCCAAATCACCCAAGTAAACAGATGCGGCTTGATGGCGCCACGCCACACCAGGCGCAGATACAACAATGTCACCACCACTACGATGAGGACGGACAGCCAGCCTAGGATTGCCTTGTCAAACAGGGTAACTGCTTGCGCCTAATCGCGATCGTTGCGGTCCCCGCGCAAAGCGATAAATGCACAGAGGGTTAACTACTGCTAAAAATGATTTATTTGCCCCGCATTTTGCTTAGAATTGCACCGATAACCAACTCCAGGTAACACTGATGCAGAACGATACGCCGCCGGACGAGACGGCCAAGCCGCAATCACAAACTGACGCCAAACCCCCAACGTCGCAACCACAGGCTACACGGCGAGAGATTGCCCCCGACGACACGGCAGAGATAGACCGTTTCATTGACAAACACCGCCGCTTGCTAGAAAAACTGGCATAACACCATCTATTACCGACAGCGGTTCCGTAATAGTTATCGTGAAAATTCAAATAGAACAAAAATAGAACTTGAAAATCCAGTCAAGACAAGGTAGGAACAAAACAGAAACAACCTACCCCTCCCCCTCTTGACTCAGGAGACGATACAATGGCTTCCCAGTCCTCCCGCCCCCAACTACAAGTTGTCGAGAAAGAACCCATGGACACGGACAAGCAAAAGGCACTGGAAGCCGCGCTCGGACAGATCGAGCGCGCTTTCGGCAAGGGTTCGATCAT
>CAYOGS010000371.1:0-2182 GCA_964403435.1 uncultured Rhodospirillales bacterium
GTCCACACCGTGCCGCTGCTCATCATCCCGCCCTGGATCAACAAATATTACATTCTGGACATGCGGGAAAAAAACTCCTTTGTGCGATACTGCCTGCAGCAGGGTCACACGGTCTTTATGATCTCATGGACTAATCCCGACGCGGCGCTCGCCCATAAAGACTTCAACGCCTATATGCAGGAAGGCCCTATCGCCGCTTTGAAAGAAATCGGGCGACGTATGGGGGTCAAGGAAGTCAATGTTCTCGGATACTGCCTCGGCGGTACCTTGCTGACCTGTTTGTTGGCCTATTTGCAGGCACGGCCGGACCGTGCCAATGCCCTTCCGCGCGTAGCCAGCGCAACATTCCTCGTCACGATGATTGACTTCAGCGAACCGGGCGAACTTGGCATCTTCGTGGCGGAGGATCATCTGCAATATCTGGAACAGCAGATGGCCGAGAAAGGCTACCTTGAAGGCCGCATCATGGCGCAAACATTCAGCATGTTGCGCGCGAATGATTTGATCTGGTCATTCGTCGTCAACAACTACTTGCTGGGACGGGAACCGTTCCCATTCGATTTGCTCTATTGGAACGCGGATGCCACCAACATGCCGGCGGCAATGCACTGCTTCTATTTGCGCAAAATGTATCAAGAGAACAAACTTGTCGAACCAGGTGGCATCGTACTGGACGGCACACCGCTGGACGTGCGCCAAATCACCACGCCAAGCTTCCTCCTGGCCACTCGCGAAGACCATATCGCACCGTGGAAATCAACCTATGCCGCCACGCAGCTCTACGCTGGATCGACAACGTTTGTACTTTCTGGTTCCGGACACGTTGCCGGAGTCATCAACCCACCCGCCATTAAAAAATATGGTCACTGGATCAATCAACAGCTGCCGGCAGACCCCGAAGCATGGCTCAACGCTGCCGAGCAACAGGCTGGAAGCTGGTGGACAACTTGGATGGAATGGTTACATCCCTATCAAGGCGCCACCATTCCTGCCGCTACCGTCTCAGAACCAACTCTGGAAGACGCTCCAGGTCGTTACGTACGTGTACGCGCCGCATAGATTAGGTCTGGCGCTTGCGACTGACGAGCGGATTGATCGGTTCGCCTTTGCGACGCAATTCGAAGTATATTTCTGCTGATTTTCCGTTCTTGCCGGCACCAGCAAGCCCGATAGGTTCGCCGGCCAGTACCTTCTGACCAAGTTCCAAATCAACCTGACTAAAACCAGCCAATAGGCTATGCAGACCGCCCTCATGCTGCAAGATAACTATGGTGCCATAACTTTTGAACGGGCCAACAAACACTGCTTTGCCGTTCAGCGGCGCCACCACGCGCGCGCCTAACTTGGTGGATAACGTCAATCCACGACTACTGATGCCGAAGTCGTCACGCACACCATAGCCGCGCATGACCATGCCGGAAACTGGCAACAGACTGCCCTCAACTAGATTGGGTTCTTTATTCGCCTTTCCTGGATCTTCCATGTCTGGCTTGGCTTTTATTTTGCCTTGTTTCGTTGGTGCCGTTTCGGCCTGCCGTGCCATTTTATCAAGCAGCGCTCGCAGATCAGTGGCGGCTGACGCCAGTTGGGTCATCTCGCGACGTAAGACGGCAAATTCCGCACGGTGTTGCATCACCAGATTTTGGCGCTCCGCGATCATGTCGTTAAGGTGGTCGGCTCGCTCTAACAACCGAACCTTCGCCGCAAGCAATTCATCCTGTTTTGCAACCAAGAGAACGCGCAGACGTTCTGCTTCCAGCAGATTTCGACGCATCGTCTCAGCCTGCTGGTTCAAGCCCAGTGCCGCACCACGCAGGAGCAGAAGGCGCTTCTGTTGGTCAAGAGTGATGCCATCGTAAAGCCACCACAGCGCGGCGGGCAGCCGCGATAGGCGTAGCATCATGCCTAGCGCACCAGCCTCGCGCTGAGCGGTGCGCCGTAGGACGGCGCGCACCGCAGCGCCTTTCTCCTGCAATCCTGCCATTTCGACAGTCAGCCGATCGAAGGCGCGTTGTTGCGTTGCTTCTTCGCGCGTCGCCCGTTGCAGCTCCAATTGTATCGCATTGGCAGCGGCTTCGCCGCCGGTCAGCGCCTCCTGAGCAGCTTTCGCTTCGGCCTGTTTGGCACGCAAAGCGGCTTCGACGTCATCCAATTGCTGACGCGTGTCGGCAGCCTGCAAGGG
>CAYOGS010000372.1:0-1351 GCA_964403435.1 uncultured Rhodospirillales bacterium
GGAGGTAAAGTCAGGTTGACTGTGCTGCCCGGCTTCACAACAAGGTTGGCAAGCTTGAAAGGTTCGCTCATTTCAGCATCGAGCCCGCCGAATACGTAGCCAGCGGCCAGTTCTGGGAACAACCGCACCGGCTCCCAGCGCAGGGTTATGCTGGCCGCTTGATCCGACATCGCGTTACCATGCGCGTCGAGCAGAACAGGCATTAGCGTGACGCGTGCATCGTCACGGAGCACCAGTTTGAGACGACTTTGACCTTGCGGGTTATCTTGCCCAACCTGGAAAACGGTGTCGTGTGCAACGCTATCCTTGCTATGGGTAACAATGTGCCAGCGTCCTGGCATGGCGTCGTTTGGCAACACAAACTGCCCCCAACCGACCCCCTGATTCAGTTCGGTTGGACTGGTTTCGGCGATCTGCAGCCCATCTGGCCGCACCAGACCAATGCGTAAATTTTCCGCCTTCTCTTCCAGGCGCGCGGCGAGCACACGTACTGTTTGTCCTGGCAGATAATGCTGACGATCTGTGGTGAGCATAGTCAAGGCGTTGCGGTCATCCGGCGGCAAACGAATGGTACGCAAAGGCACGAAAGCTAACTGACCTTGCTTGTCCTGCGCCCAGAGCAGCAAGGGAACGCTGTTCTGATCAAGGGATGACTTGGCCAAGCTTAGTTGCCCTTCGGTGCCACAATCAGCCTGTGCCAAAGGTGCGGCATTATCCAACCCCAGCCAAGTGAGCCGTACGTCTGATCGCGGCGCGCCACTGGCGAGGTCTTGACAGGAGACGTGCCAGCTCTCCCGATCTTCAGCCGCGACAATCAGCAGATCATTGCGCATGAACCAGCTGGCAGCAAACGCTGGCGCCCGCAGGGAGGGAGCTAAGGTTACGGCATAAAAACCGGGCGTCGTCGCCGCGACACCATTCCAGGCCAGAGTGGCACGACCATTCTTGACAGCAAGTTCGGCAATATGAATGGGCTTGATATTGTCATCCAACAAACGGGCTACAGCCAGACTACTCAATGAATCTTGTGTTGCGCCGCGGTAGAGACGCAGAAGGAGCGCTGGGTCTGCCACTCGGTAAAAGCGCGCTACCACCTTAGGAACGGGTGTCTCGACCGTCATTTCAGGCCGGAAGGCATGAGACGAACGGCAACATCCGGCACTGTAGCAACCACAGGCGGCAACGGTGCTGGTGGCGGTTCTGGGCGCTGCGCGATAAAATAAGTCAGCGCGGCAATGCCCAAGAACAGCACAATGGCAATCACAGCATGGCGCAGCATGGCAATTCTCTCACTCCGTATGCGTGGCGGCATCTATCACCGACCGCAATGACTACCTAAATGGTTCAGGTG
>CAYOGS010000372.1:1361-2172 GCA_964403435.1 uncultured Rhodospirillales bacterium
GTGCGACGTGCGCCAACTTTTGCCCGCGGTTCAATTCCATGCAGCAAGTCACCGGACGCCTGTCAACCTGTCAAGTCAAGCAGAGCCGGTTGGTCGGCTCCGCCCGAACGTGAGCAGGCGATGGCAGCTGCACGATTCGCGAAATGCAACGTCTCCTGCAGGACACTGCTGGCAAGCGTCATAAGCGCGGCTGAATGCAACGCGTTCTGCCGCCGCAGTCCCGACAACAAAGCAGCAAGGAAACTATCACCCGCCCCGACAGAATCAACGAGGGCAATGGCCATGCCTTCATCCGCCAACTGCAGACCGTCAGCACGGAATAAAGCTGCCCCCTCTCCCTTCAGCGTAACCACAATCAGTTTTGGCCCCAAGGTAAGCCAATGCTTGGCAACGACTGCGTAGTCCGCGTCAGGATAGAGTGTAGCGATATCGCGTCGGCTGGCCTTGACGATATCGGCGCAGGCGACGGCCTGCTCGAGCCGTTGACGATACGGCTCTCGTTCTGGTTGTACATGCAAGCGAATATTCGGATCGAGTACGATACAGCGCTTGCCGGCCTCGCGCCGCATCAAGCTGAGCAGCGTGCTACCAGCCGGTTCAACGACCAGCGAAAAAGAGCCAAAGCACAGAGCCGATACATCGTCGGGAAAAGCGGAGGGCACATCACGCGGCACCAGCAAAGTATCCGCTGCGCCGCGATTAAAAAAGGCGAATTCCGGACTGCCGATACCCGCCAGACTGACGAACGCCAGGGTGCTGGGTGCAGACCGGCGTACCACAAAGCGATCATCCACGCCATTGAGGCGCAGTG
>CAYOGS010000373.1:0-2165 GCA_964403435.1 uncultured Rhodospirillales bacterium
ATCATGGCGAGCGACGGAATCAAAGGCGAGGTAACGGGTACACTAGACCAAAAATCTGTTGAACTCGGTGCCTGGCAGCAACAGGGTAACAGTGTTACCGGTGGTTCCGAGTTGAACAGAACGGCACGCTTCTCAAGCGCTACAGTAAATATAGGCGAGAACGGCAAGACTTCGACTCCGATTGCTGTGGTTGTTACAGTAGCTAGACCGGAAGCAGCCGCCCCCAAAAAGGCTCCGGAAGAAGTAGGTCAACCGGAGCAAAAGGTAGCCCAGCCTAAAGGCGTCATCAACAACACGCCCGTCGAGGGAACGGCTCCGGCAACACGGCTAGGCGCGCCGACAGCTGGAACGACCGCGGCCGTCAGCGCTCGACCAGCAAGGGGACGTATAGCAACCAACAGGCAAAGCACGGCTTTAGCTTCGCGCTCAGCCGGTGGTCCGGTTGCCAAAGCGCAAGCCAACGCTGGAGCGTTGACGCCGGCAACACCGCAGGCTGGTGCTCTGACTTTGAAAAAAGATGGCCCGCGCGCTGATGCTCCTAAAACGCAGCCCGGCGCAAAACAGGATCCGAAAGCCGCAGCGCCGTTTATCGGTGTCGAAGAGAAAGTAATCCTGGTTAACGGAATTGCTGCACATAGAGAGCGCGAGAACGTTATTAAGGGTAAACTAGTTACTGACTTAGGAGACGGTGCGGAGCTGCGCGGTCAGGGCGGCCCTGGGAATGACGAGCGCGGTCCGCAGCATGGGCGCAGACCACAATATGGCAACGCCATGCCGCGCCATGCCCTGGATGACGGAGCGCCACCGAAGGATGCGCCGCAGGTCGCTCTGGACAAGCCAGCACCCAAAGTTGCCCCGGCAGCACGGATTGCGCCTGCTACGGCGAAGATGGCACAATTGCCGTCTAACGCTCCTAACCCGTATGCTAAAGCCTAATTTTATATGTGTCGGTCATGACAAACCGTCATGACCGACACGCTGTTTTTATCGTAACGACCTAAGCGTTCTCGTGGCGGTTAAGTTATGGAAATCACCGAAGCCGTCATTCCTGCACCACGCCCTCTGAATGCCAAGGCCGTAGCCCGCGCTTTGGCAGAGGCTGGCATTCCGGAGGCAGCGCTTGGCTTGCTGGCACCGGATTTCCGTTTACCGGATCAATTATTGCTGGATGGAAGAATTGTTGCCAGCATCGTCATTCGCCGCAATGAAGACCCGTTGCCGTTGCGCCGGCCACGGCAGGCTGTGGCCAATGCACCCCGACAAGCGCCACGCCCCAGTTATCCTCAGCTGGGTTTACTTGAGTTCCGCGCCCGCCGAGAACCAAGTTTACGGCGTCATCGTCACTTCTGGCACAGCCTGGAAGAGGCCAAAGCCGGAAGGCGGCTGGCGCGCCGCCAGCGCCAACTCCTCGAGCTGGCTTGGAAAAAACTGGAGCGACTGAGACAACGACAGGCTGTTAATTTCAACGTACATGGCAGGCGCCTTACGCGCAGCCGACAAGCTTTTGCCCGCTGGACTGAGATTTTGATGGCTGAGAATTCTCCGCCCACAGTTACGCCGGGAGCAAATAAGCCGCAACGCCGTTCCAACGATGCCGTACTGGTCGATATGGCGCCGCAGCGGCATGATCCAGAGCATCGACTGCGCCCGCATTTCACCGATACGGATAGCGGCGACGAAGGTTAATTTCTGCCGGCTCCGAAACCAATTATCAATTCGACCTGTTTACAGCCTGCTAACCCACTGATAGTTTGCGCCGCAACACGGAACGGTAGTTCTGCAATAGTGTCCATACGGTGCGAAGCTCTATGAAACTGATCTCCGGTAACAGCAACCAGCCCTTAACCGCAGCGATTGCCAAATATCTCGGTGTGCAACTGTGCCAGGCCACGATGCGCCACTTCGCCGATATGGAAGTGTTCGTCGAGATCATGGAAAATATCCGCGGCGAGGATGTGTTTGTGCTGCAGTCCACGTCGTTCCCGGCCAACGATAATCTCATGGAGCTGCTCATCACGGTGGATGCACTGCGGCGTTCCTCCGCCAGGCGGATCACGGCGGTAATTCCCTATTATGGCTATGCCCGACAGGACAGGAAGACGGGGCCGCGCACGCCGATTACCGCCAAGCTCGTTGCCAATCTTTTAACGACGGCCGGCGTAGAT
>CAYOGS010000374.1:0-2122 GCA_964403435.1 uncultured Rhodospirillales bacterium
CCAGCGCAGCATGGGCCCGACTCGCGCCGTCTTTCACTTGCGCTGGGATGGGAAAGACAGATGGTTTCCGATCTTGGCCTGGTGGCTAGTATTGCCGGGCGGGTGCGTGGCGATATGTTTTGGTCGAACCGGTTGGTTGACCCGCAAAATCCTGGCAATACTTATCGCGATGCCTATAGCGGCCGTGTATTACCGGTGGGCAATGTGACGCTACGCTATCCGCTCGGGCGCCAGGGAGAAGCCTGGCAGCAGCTGGTGGAACCGATTGTGATGCTTACGGCAACACCGAATTTGGCCAGCAACCCCTATGCGGCCAACGAAGACAGCCAAGGCACCGAATTCGATTATACGAATCTTTACGGTATTAATCGCTTCTCCGGTGTTGACCGGTTTGAAAGCGGCCTGCGCGCAACTTATGGCCTGCGCGCCGCTGCATTCGGCAATGAAGGCGGGCGCTATGACCTGATGTTTGGTACCAGTTCGCGGCTGAACTCCAACGACGATTTTCTGCCGACGTCAGGGTTGCGCGATAGGCAGTCAGATTTCGTCGGCTACATAAATGCCGAGCCAGTCAGTTGGTTTGGTGCCCGCTATAATTTCCGATTGAACAAGGATACTTTCGAGCCGCGTTATAGTGAACTTTCCGCCTATGCTGGCCGGCCATGGTTCCGCCCGAGCGTGCAGTATCTTTCAGTTGACGGCTTGGATGCTAACAACAACCAGGGTACTGTGGCCGAGCTGACGTATGGTGCTACCAGTAATTTCCTGCCGCATTGGAGTGTAGCGCTGTCGCAGCGGCGTGCGCTGAAGAGCGATGCTGGTCCCCGTTCGACGCGCGCGACGCTCACTTATGCTGACGAATGCACCACCGTATCCTTGATTGCCAGCCGCGAAAATGTGACTCGTCCCGATCTTGAATCCGGCACTTCTTTCATGCTGTCAATTTACCTTCGCAACCTGGGCGGTTTCCAAACGGATAGTATTTCGACAGGTGGCGGCAATAGTCCTGAAGGGCAATACCGATGAAAAAAAAGACGAAAAAGAAAAGTACGGAAACGCCACAGCTGCGGCCAATTACGGCTTTTGATTTTAGCTTCACCACCCCGGAGGGCCTGGCGCTGCCGTTGAATGCCTGGCAAGGGCGGCCGTTGTTGATCGTCAACACGGCATCGCAATGCGGGTTCACGCCGCAATATAAGGAATTACAGGAATTATGGACGCGCTATCGTGGTCGCGGCCTGATGGTGATCGGTGTAACCAGTAATGATTTTGGCAAGCAGGAACCACTGCCGGATGACCAGTTGCGGGCTTACTGTACGCGTGAGTTCGCTGTTGACTTTCCTATCACCGGTAAGACCAAAGTTTTCGGCTTCAATAAGCACCCGTTTTATAAGTGGGCAGGTCGCTGGGCGGGCTTTGTCGGTAGTCCGAAATGGAATTTCCATAAGTATCTGGTGGCGCCAGAAGGCTATATGTATGACTGGTTCTTGCCTACGACTTCTCCGTTGGCGCCACAGATCGTGCAGACGGTTGAACGATTGCTGGAAGTTTAACTTTGCCGGTGACAAAACGCCATCTTTCGCTCACAATCAGGTGTTAGATTCGTGTTAGATAGTTCTGGAGGAGCGCCATGAGATTGTCCAAATTTTTAGCAGGCTTCGTGGCGGTTTTTGGCCTCGCCACTCTCCTAGGGCTAGCCCCCGTCGCCACCGCTGCCGAGAACAAGGATATGATCGCCATGGATTTGGAAAATACGCTTTATCTCGACCTCGCTTTTGGTCGCATTGTGATTCAGATGCGCCCGGATTTGGCACCCAACCATGTGAAACGGATTAAAGAATTGGCGCGCAGTGGTTTTTATAATGAGGTTGTGTTCCACCGGGTCATCGAAGGTTTTATGGCACAGACCGGAGACCCAACTGGAACGGGGACTGGTGGCAGTGGACAGAAGCTGAAAGCCGAGTTCAGCAATGAATCTCATATGCGCGGCACGGTTTCCATGGCGCGCACGGATGACCCCAATTCGGCTGATAGCCAGTTTTTCATCTGCCTCGCATCGGCTTCGCATCTCAACGGCAAATACACCGTATGGGGTAAGGTCACATCCGGTATGGAATTCGTG
>CAYOGS010000375.1:0-2119 GCA_964403435.1 uncultured Rhodospirillales bacterium
GGTTTAGGTGGGGTTGCTACCCATCTTCCACGGAAATACGCTGCGCCGCTGCTGACCGCCATTGGCACTTGCAGGGTCCCGCGGTGCAAGAGCTGTCGCCATATCCCTGGTAGCCTGCTCATCACGTGACAAAGAGTGATATTCCGCCAAGGCTCCTTTGACTTCTTTCGCAAACGCAGCCTGGGCTTGGCTATCCAACCCACTGTTCTTCGCTTTTATCGCAACATCCATCGACTCTTCGACGTTACGGTCGAAACGCGTTTGGTAGCCCCGGGTCAGCTTATCGGCTTTTTCAGCAGCATCAGCGGGTGCGCCTTTTGCGTTGGCCGTATCCTGAGCAGCAAACATCTCTTCGCGCATACTCTTGATGCCTTTTTCAGCGTTGGTTGCTCTAACCTGTTGGCCAAACATTCTGTTGAATTGAACTGTCTGCTCGTCAGTCAAATCACCGCGTCGTGCGAGGCGCGTATCAATCCGGTCTCCTGCGTTTCCAGCATCCACTTTGGCCTGCGTATCCTGTCTCGTGGTGCTAGGATCCGTGAGGGTGCTCGCCGTCTCCTGCGGCATGGCGGCTCGATAATTGGGGCGACCGCCATGACCTGGACGATGTGTGGCGGCAGTGTCCAAGACAAGTGGAGCATCAGTGTTGCCTGATTTGCCAGTGGCTTCATGATGGTCGGCCAAAGATTTTCTGGTCTCGGCGCCGAATGCATCACGCGTGGCCTTGTTGACATTGAGGTCGCGTACGGCTGTATCCATGCCTTGATTGACGCGATTATCGAAGGCGAGCTGATAGGTGCCGGCGGCCTTTCTGGCCGCTGCCGCTTCTGCCGAATCATCGGGCTTGCCGGCCGCCGCGGCCTGCGCCGCTGCCATGTTCTGCTGGTGACGCTGAATGATTGGCACGCCATTGGTGGCTTCTACCTGCTGCGCGAACAATTGCTGGAACTGACCTTTCTGCGCTTCGTTCAGAGTAACGGGCGCGGCAGCTGCCTGCGCCTGGGCGGTCTTGGCAAGGGCTTCGGCGGCCTGAGCATGGTGCTCGGTCAGCGCCTGTTTGGTTTCGACGCCAAATGCATCACGCGTGGCCTTGTTGACATTGAGGTCGCGCACGGCTGATTCCATACCGTTATTCACACGATTGTCGAAGGCGTACTGATAGGTGCTGGCTGTCTTTCTGGCGGCCGCCGCTTCTGGTGAATCATCGGGCTTGCCGGCCGCCGCGGCCTGTGCCGCAACCATATTTTTGTGATGACCTTGAATGAGCGGCACGCCATTAGTGGCTTCGACCTGCTGCGCGAACAATTGCTGGAACTGACCTTTCTGCGCTTCGTTGAGCGTCACCGGTGTTGCGGCGGCAGCCGGCTTGTCTTTCGGATCGGCAACGGCCGCTGCTACGACAGGCTGCACGCCAGCACGTGGTCCACCATTATAAAAGGCATCGCGCGCCGTATCAGTGCTAGCGGCGGGCCCTGTATTGTCAACCACGACACGCAAATCGGGTGCGCCTGCCCTCACGACGCCGGCGGGCGTGCCGAATGGGGCGTCCCCGACATTGCTCAAGCCCTGACGTTGGCTCTTGAGTTGCGCGGCCAACGCGCGTGCTTCCGGCGTCGGCACATAGCCTGCCACATCCAGGCCGTGCAATTGGGCGTAGGCCCACGCATTGGCCTTAAAGGACTCATCCGTTCCGCCAATCACGACGGAGGAATGATTTTGCGCTTTCATGCTCAGGATGCCAGTCTCGATGGCGATGATGTCCTTGGCGGCCGCCTTGTCGTAGCTGATCTGGTCGGAATACACCGTCACATTGCCGCCGGATTTCAGCCCCATGCTAACGCCGCCCTTCATCGGCAGATTATCAGCGCTCAGCGGCTGCCACAGAGCCTGCTGCACATTGACCTGACCCCGATTTTCGAAATTCTGCTTACGTTGGTCAATGCCACTTACGAGTTGCGATAATTCGCTAGCTTCGGGTGTGCCCGCTGTCACTTCCGTCTTGGCCTTGGCCGCCAGCTTCGCTTGTTCTTCGATTTGTTGACGTTCCCATTGCACATAGACGGGGTCATTCCACGGATCATACTGGCCCACATCGCGGGTTTCGGGTTTGCGAGCAGTA
>CAYOGS010000376.1:0-2116 GCA_964403435.1 uncultured Rhodospirillales bacterium
AGTCTCAGCCCCCGTGCCATCGCGCGGCTGGAGAGTTACGCCCCGACCTGGCCGATGCCCAAGTTGTTCCGCATGACAAAAGACGGCAAAGCCAATCTCGGTATCTTTGCTGGCGAGACCATCAACACCCCATCCATGCTCTGTGTTGAGGATGTGATCGATGCACTGAAATGGGCGCAAAGCATCGGCGGCGCCAAGGCTTTGCAGGCGCGCAGCCAGACCAGCCTGCAGCATCTAGCCTCCTGGGTGGCCAAATCTGCTTGGGCCGGCTTCCTGGTGGCTGACCCTGCTATCCGTTCCTCCACCTCCGTCACGCTTAAGGTCGTTGACCCAACGGTGACCGCGCTGCCGCTTGAAGAGCAAT
This sequence comes from uncultured Rhodospirillales bacterium, assembly GCA_964403435.1. GTDB lineage: Bacteria > Pseudomonadota > Alphaproteobacteria > UBA9219 > RFNS01 > JAGOHT01. The sequence goes on from CAYOGS010000376.1 coordinate 365, forward strand.
TCGCCTTCTGTAAGAAGCTGGCGGAAACACTGGAAAAATCCGGCATTGCCTATGACTTCAACGGCTACCGCGACGCGCCGCCGGGGCTGCGGATTTGGTGCGGCTCGACTGTCGAGCCGAGCGATGTGGCGGCGTTGCTGCCCTGGCTGGATTGGGCCTTTGCCCAAACCAAAGCCGGGCTGAAAACGGCCTAATCTTTTCGGTTCTGATTTCTGCGACAAGTCCAGACGCAACGCGTGGAACTTGCCGGTGCCTCAGCAATAAATTCAGCAATTGGAGAATCCCATGCCTAAAGTTTTGATCAGCGATGCCCTCAGCCCCGCAGCCGTGAAGATTTTTCAGGAGCGCGGCGTAGAGGTTGACCAGCGCAACGGCCTAAAGCCGGAGGAGTTGAAGGAAATCATCGGACAGTATGACGGTCTGGCCATACGCTCCAACACCAAGGTGACGAAGGAGATGCTGGCTGCGGCAACGAAGTTGAAAGTAGTAGGCCGCGCTGGCATTGGCGTGGACAATGTTGATGTGCCGGCGGCTACACAGCGCGGCGTGATCGTCATGAATACGCCTTTCGGCAACTCCATCACGACGGCGGAACACGCCATCGCGCTGCTCTTCGCGGTGGCGCGGCAATTGCCCGCTGCCAGTGCCTCTACTCATGCCGGTAAGTGGGAAAAGAACAAATTCATGGGCGTGGAATTGTATGGCAAGACTCTGGGTGTCATCGGCTGCGGCAATATCGGCGCGATCGTCGCCGACCGTGCTCTGGGGTTGAAAATGAAGGTGGCGGCCTATGACCCCTATCTGTCCGTCGAGCGCGCTTTGCAACTGGGCGTGGAGAAGCTGGAGTTAGATGAGCTGCTGAAGCGCGCTGATTTCATTACCCTGCATGTGCCGTTGACGGATCAGACGCGCGGCCTGCTTGATGCCACTGCTATCGCCAAATGCAAGCCGGGCGTTCGCATCATCAATTGCGCGCGCGGCGGCCTGGTGGATGAGGTGGCGCTGGCCGCGGCACTGGCCTCAGGTCAGGTGGCAGGCGCGGGGTTTGATGTCTTCAGCGAAGAGCCGGCCAAGACCAATCCGCTGTTTGGACTCGATAATGTGGTTTGCACGCCGCATCTCGGCGCCGCGACCAGCGAAGCACAGGAGAATGTTGCGCTGCAGGTGGCGGAGCAGATCAGCGATTTTCTGATGACCGGCGCTGTGGTCAACGCTCTCAACATGCCGTCTGTCTCGGCAGAGGATGCGCCGAAACTGCGCCCCTACATGAAGCTCGCGGAACAATTGGGGCGGCTGGCTGGACAGACGGTGGAAACCGGCGTGAAGGCCGTGACCATCGAATATGAAGGCCCGGTGGCGGCCCTCAACACCAAGCCTTTAACGGCGCTGGCTCTGATGGGGCTGCTGCAGCCGCTGATGGAAAGTGTCAATATGGTCAATGCGCCGGTCATCGCGCGCGAGCGCAATATTACAGTCAGCGAAACACGCCGTGACCGCGCCGCCGACTACCAAACGCTCATCCGCTTGACGGTGGAAACTGAAAACGGAAAGCGCAGCGTGACAGGCACAGTGGTGGGCGGGGAGAAGCCGCGCGTCGTGAATATAGATGGTGTTGCGCTGGAGGCAGAGTTGACGCCACATATGCTGTTTGTTGCCAATCAGGATCAGCCGGGCTTTATCGGCCGCCTTGGGACCAAGTTGGGGCAGGCTGGGGTGAATATCGCCAACTTCAACTTGGGGCGCGACCATGCC